>JBLNCO010000022.1:0-7566 GCA_050260715.1 Hyphomicrobiales bacterium
CGCCGCGGCCGGGAGTGGCTCGAAGCACGCGGCGTGACGTTCGAGGTCCACGAGCTGGCCCGCTGGAGCCGCCCCTGGACCGGCCGCGACCTCCTCGACGACCTGCGCGAACGGGCGCACTCCTGGTCGTGGAGCATCCCCGACGAGCGCATGCCGGCCATCATCGAGGCCGCAGAGCGCGAGATCGCAGCCGCCTGCGGCCTCGACCGCGTCTACGAAATCGGCGAGCGCTTCCTCGTGGCTGCCGGGCGCATCCCCGCCTAAGATTTGTCCCCGAATTGTCACCGGATCTTCCCCTGGCGCGCCCTGTCGAACCGCCCAGTGCGTGGTCACACTCGGGCGCATGGACGAGGAGACGCGGAAGCTGCTGGGCGAGGTCGTGGAAGCGCTCGAAGCCGTGCTCATCGCCGCGCAGGTGGAGCAGGAAGGCCGCTCCCGGAAGGGCGCCGACTATGCCGTCCGCGAGGCCATCCGCCGCGTGAACCGCCTCCGCCGCTCGCTCCAGGACGGGTAATCTTCGGACCAACCCTCCCGGGACTCTCGCGAATTCGCGGTTGAAATTGCCGGGGGTGTATAACGAACATGCGGGCGGCCGATTAGCGAGCGAACACCATTCACCACACTCCCAACGCGCAGCCTCGCGGCAGGCGTCGTGCCGCGGCTGGCCCCGGGCGTGCTGCTCCGCCTCGCGGCGGCGCTCCTGTTCGCAGCGCTGGCTGCCCTGCTGCTCGCAGGGTGCTCAGGCAGCGATGAGAAGTCCGGGAGCCAGGTCGATGAGAGCTCCTTCGCTGCCGGGCCCACCGTCGAGCTGTCGAAGGACTTCAAACCGATTGGCGAGTATGCGGACGTGGCTTCGGCCGCGGCGGAAGCATCCAGGCTCGCCGGTTTTCACGTGCGGACCCTCGACCATCTGCCACCCGGGTTCGAGGTCCGCGGCATGGCGGTCGACCCCCGGAATCCCGGGGGCGAAGCCAGCCAGCGTGCAGACGGCCGCCCATAGCGCCAGCGGCGGGCTGGTCATCGAGCAACTCAACCCTGCGCTCCAGCCGGACCCCAACGGCCGCCACATCAGCACGCCGAAGGGCGATGTGATCGCCAGCGACAACGATCTGGGCACCCGCTACAGCATCATCGCCAGCGGCCAGGCCTTCACGCTCACGCTCCCAAAGGGATCGACCCTCGGCCAGAAGGATGCCCTCGACCTCCTCCTCAGCCTTCTCCCCTAGCCGCCGGGACAGGCTGCGCGCCAGCCTCCAGAACAGCCGCCCCGTCCACTACCGGAGCCAATAGCCAGTAGCTGCTGGAGCTGCGCTGGCTGCGCGTCAGCCTCCACAAGAGCCGCCCGCCCACTACCGGAGCCAATAGCCAATAGCCAACAGCCAATAGCTATTGGAGCGACCACTTCGTCGCGTTCATCATCGCGCCCATCACCATGATCACCAGCACGAGCACCAGGCCGGTGATGCTCAGCGCCATCGACTGCATGCGGGCCGACCGCAGCTGCGCCTCGGTCACCCGTTCGCCCCGCGACTGGGCTTCGAGCGTGTTGAGGAGCCGTGGCCCCACCACGAACGTGTGGAAGCCGACGACCGCGAGCATCACGAGCAGGACGATCATCTTGATGATGAAGATCACCCCGAAGCGAGCGCTCGTGAAGCTCGCATCGTCGGGGTAGCCGTAGTAGTCGCGCCAGTCGGAGATGAGGTAGGTGCCGGCGATGAGGATGAGGAGGAGGCCGATGCCACCGATCCAGCCGAACCGCCGCGTGATCCTGCGCATGGCAGCGACCCGGGTCGGGAGGTCCTCGATTTCTCGCGACGTGGGCACCCAGGCAAACGCGAGGAAGAACTGCGGGCCCACGTAGAGGGCGATGCCGAGGATGTGGAGCCAGATGGCGGCGATATGCAGCGTGTCGTCCAAGCCGTCCCCTCATGCGCCCATGGCGCACCTCGCATTACAACCGAGAAGCGGGTGCGAGGGAAGCCAGCCGGGTCTATCGCCCGATAGACGGCGCCCAGCCCACCCTTCGACCTGACGTTATGCCGTTCGCACGGTAGGATCGCCGCAGCCGCGCTGGCGGCCCCATTCCGACCGAACCTCCAGGAGCTCCCATGCCCACCGCACAGCTGCGCGATATCGTCATGTACTACGAGGAAGCCGGCAGCGGCGACCCCCTCGTCCTCATCATGGGCCTCGGTGGCGACCTCCAGGCATGGGCCCTGCAGGTCCCAGCGCTTTCGAAGCACTTCCGCGTCATCACCTTCGACAACCGCGGAGCCGGCCGCACGAGCTCGCCCGACCGCCCCTACAGCATCGCCGGCATGGCCGACGACACCGTGCGGCTGATGGACCAGCTCGGCATCGCGAAGGCGCATGTGCTCGGGTTCAGCATGGGCGGCTACATCGCGCAGGAGCTCGCCCTCGCCTACCCCGACCGCGTGAACAAGCTCATCCTGCTGTGCACGGCGCCGGACATCGACGGCTACGGCCGCGCCGTGGTGCGAAGCTGGATCGATGTCCGCCGGTCGAGCATGAGCCGCGAACAGGTGGTGCGCCACACCTCGGTCTTCCTCTACAGCCCCGGCCTGATGAACGACCAGGCGCGCTACGAGCGGTCGATTCAGAATTCGCTCGCGAACCCGTGGGCACAGCAGGACCACGCGTTCATCCGGCAGGCGCAGGCGGTCCTCCAGTTCAACGCCGCCGACCGCCTTTCGAACCTCAAGCACGAAACGCTGGTCGTCAGCGCCACCGACGACATCCTGGTGCCGAAGCGCAACGGCGAGCGCCTCGCGCAGCTCCTGCCGAACGCGACCTACAAGGAGCTCCCCGGCGCCCACGTCGGCTGCATCGAGTACCCGAACGAATACAACAGCGCGTTCCTGGAGTTCCTCGGCGCCGGCGTCGCGAAGGAACCGGCGGCCGCCGCGGCAAGCTAACCCCTCCGCAGCGAAGTCGGCGCTCGGAAATCCGTGGGTTTGGCCTCCGCCGCGCCTCCCCCGGATACTGGTACCCGCATGGCTACCTCTCTCTTCGACGCGCTTGGCGGGCGCGAAGGCATCGACCGCATCGTCGAGTCGTTCTACCGGCGCATCGAGGCCGATGAGCACATGCGGCCCATCTACCCGGAGGACCTCCGGCCCGGCAAGGAGAAGCTGAAGCTCTTCCTCGTGCAGTGGACCGGCGGTGGGATGGTCTATTCCGAGCGCTATGGGCACCCGCGCCTGCGCCGTCGGCACTTCCCGTTCGTCATCGACAGGCTCGCCGCCGGGCGCTGGCTGCGCTTCATGCGCCAAGCCATGATCGAGGAGGGGGTTTCCGCCGAGGCGCGGGACATCATCTTCGAACGCTTCGGGCCGCTGGCGCACCACATGGTCAACGCCGAAGACGACGTGCCCCGCGAACCCCTCGGCGACGCCTTCCTGCGCTAGCACAACGCCGAACCGCTATCCTTCGCGGCACACCCCGCGGAGGAACGCCATGCTCGATTTGTTCGACCTGACCGGCGAAGTCGCATTCGTCACCGGCGGCAACCGGGGCATCGGGCGGGGCATGGCCCGTGCGCTGGCCAAGGCCGGCGCCGCCGTCGCGATCGCCGCCCGCGACCAAGCGAAGACCGCCGATGCCGTCGCGGAAATCGAAGCGGCCGGGGGCAAGGCGCTCGGGCTCGCCTGCGACGTGACCGCCCGTGCCTCGGTCGAACGCGCCCTGCAGGCCACCCTCGAAACCTTCGGCAAGCTCTCCATCCTCGTGAACAACGCCGGCATCAGCCGCGTTTCGTCGCCCGAAAAGCACACCGAACAGGACTGGGACGCCGTCGTCGATACGAACCTGAAGGCGGTGATGTTCGTCTCGCAGGCGGCCTACCCGGCGCTCGTTGCGAACGGCCGCGGGAAGGTCATCAACATCGGCTCCGAGTACTCCATCTTCGGGGCCATGCGAAACATCAGCTACGGCGCGAGCAAGGGCGGCGTCGTGCAACTGACGAAGGGCCTCGCCAGCGCCTGGGCCCGCAAGAACATCCAGGTCAACGCCATTCTCCCGGGGATCATCGACACCGAAATCTGGGGTGAGGCCCTGGACGCCGAGGCCGAGTTCACGAAGCGGATGGTGGCGCGAACGCCCGCGGGGCGCGTCGGCTATCCGGACGACCTGGCCGGCGTGACCGTGCTCCTCGCCTCGCGCGGCTCGGACTTCATCACCGGCCAGGCGATTGTCGTCGACGGCGGCTTCGCCATCGCCGACCCGCTCGTCTTCTGAGTCACGCTTCGAGCTTCGCCACGCGCTCCTGCGTGAGCGCCAGCCCGAGGTGCAGGCTCTGGCCGTCCGCGTCGAGGAACGCCAGCGCCTCCTCGCCGGCAAGCATCCGGAACAGGGGCCGCCCGGCCTCATCGCGTGCCTGCGTCCCATCCGCCGCGAAAACCGGCACGCGGACCCCATTGCCCCCGACGAGCCGCTCGAGCCGCGCCACGCGAGCATCGAGCGACACCACCGGCGGCGGAGGCGGGAGGAACGCGAGCGGGTCGGCCAGCTGCGCGAAGTCGAGCGCGAACCACTCGCTGCGGCTCACGGCCCAGTGGAGATGTGCCCCGAAGGCGAGGCCCGTCTGGCCCACGTAGCCGATGACTTCGCCCGCTTCGACCGGCCCTTCCGCGGCCGCGAACGCCGACAGGTGGGCGTAGGCGGAGTACCAGGGCGTGCCCGGGTGGTCGATCACCACCCAGTTGCCGAACTCCCAGCCGCGTTCGGCTTCCGGGTGGCGCCGCAGGGTGCCCGCGGCCGGCGCGAGCACCGGCGTGCCTTCGTTCGCCGCGATATCGATTCCGCCGTGGCGCGAGCCGGTCACCGACTGCTGTCCGAAGACCTGCGTGATGGCCCCCGCGACCGGCCATCCTTCGATGCGCGACCCGACCCGGTTCTCGCCCGCCAGCCGGGTGCCCGCGAAACGGAGTTCGTTGCTCATTGGCCACCTCCTTGCCCGCCATCCTCCCCGACGCCGCAGGCGAAACCGGACCGGGAGGTGGCAGTGGCGAATGGCGCGCGGCCCGTAACGGCCGATTCGGCGCTCGCAGCAAGGGCCGGCGGCAACGATGCCATATCCTTATGTCGCGAGCTGATGGATCCAGGAGGGGAACGGCCGTTTTTTACGGTGTCGCGACAAAACGCGTCGCAATAACGGCGCGTCCTGCTATGACATCTGGAAAAAATCGGCCGCGCCCCGTTCCCAATATCCTTAGCGGGCATTAGAATTTCGCGTGGGGAAGCTGCCCCCGGCCGTGTCCGCTCCACGCCGGGGCTCTTCCCCCTTTCTGTCCCCACCTCCAACCCCGGTTCGCACGCACGGCTGGCGCCGGTCGCTTCGTCCGCTCCCGGTGCGTCCGGCCGCTCCCTTTACCGTTCGCCTTTCCGGTGCTCGCCCCTCTACAATCGAGCTTCGGTCGCAGCCGCCCCCTATGTACAAACGACACATCCTTCCCAACGGCCTCCGGATCATCACCGCCGAACTGCCACACACGCGCTCCGCCACCGTGAGCATCTATGTCGGCGCCGGGAGCCGCTACGAGACCGACGAGCAGGCCGGCCTTTCGCACTTCCTCGAACACATGCTCTTCAAGGGTGCGTCCCGCCGCCCGACCGCCCGGGAGATGGCCGAGGCGATCGAGTCCGTCGGCGGCATGCACAATGCCGCGACCGACCGCGAAGTCACCGTCTACTACGCGAAGGTGCCCGATATCGCCGCCTTCGAGACCATCGACATCCTCGCCGACATGGTCCGCGACCCCGTGATGGACCCCGCCGAGCTCGAAAAGGAGCGCTACGTCATTCTGGAAGAGCTGGCCGGCGTCGAAGATAGTCCCGCGGAGATGGCCGGCATCCTCACCGACGAAACGCTCTGGCCCGCACAGCCCCTCGGCCGCAACGTGGGCGGCACCCCCGAGAGCGTCAAATCGCTGCCGCTCGCCGAGGTCGAGCGCTACATGCGGGCGCAGTACGTGCCCGAAAACATGGTCCTCGTGGTCGCGGGCAACGTGAACCCCGACCAGGTCGCCGAAGCCGCGAACCACTGGCTCGGCGACATGCCGGCCGCGAAGCCCGGCCCCTGGTTCGGACTGCAGGAACGCAACGGCTACCCACGCGTCGCCGTGAAGGAAAAGGCGACCGAGCAGGCCCACGTGTGCATCGCCTACCCGAGCGTGGCGCTCGACCACCCCGACCGCTACGCCGTCGACCTGCTGAGCACCGTCCTCGGCGAGGGCATGTCGAGCCGCCTCTTCCTCGAACTGCGCGAAGAACGCGCGCTCGTGTACGACGTCCACAGCTACCCGAGCGAGTTCCGCGACACGGGCTCCTTCACCATCTACGCCGGCTGCGACCCCGAAAACGCCCGCGTCACCGCCGAGCTCGCCCTCGCCGAGACGGCGAAGCTGCTCGAAACCCTGCCCCAGAGCGAGCTCGAGAAGGGCAAGATGATGGCCCGCGGCCGCATCCAGCTGCGCATGGAAGACACCCGCTCGGTCGCCGGCTGGCTCGGTTCCCAGGAGCTCCTGCTCGGCGACATCCTCACCGTCGACGATGTCGTTGGGCGCATCGATGCCGTGACCCTGGACGACGTGATCCGCGTCGGCCGCGAAATCCTGCGGCCCGAAGCGGCGGTCATCGCCGCGGTCGGCCCCTTCGAAGACGAGAGCACCTTCACCGGGTTGATCTGATGCCCGGGAGCACCGGCGGGCCTCGCCTGCTCGTTGGCTCGAACCCGCACTTCCCCGACGGCCCCGCCGAGCGCCTGCACGGCAATGTCAGCGAAGTCGTGCGCATTGGCGACACCGTGCGGCGGAGCACGGGGCGCTGGACGCCGGCTGTCCACGCGCTGCTTCGCCACCTGGAGGCGTGCGGGTTCGGCGCCGCCCCGCACGTGCGGGGCATCGACGCCGAAGGCCGCGAAGTGCTGTCGTACATCGAGGGCGAGGTGCAGCACGAACCCGGCCCGTGGATCACGGAAAGCATCCTCCGCGGCGTCGGCGTGCTGCTGCGCGAACTGCACGAAGCCACCCGCGGCTTCGCCCTGCCGGACGGCGTGGCGTGGGCGCACCGCTCTCCAAGGGGCACCAGGCGCGCCACCGCCGTCATCTGCCACAACGACGTCGCGCCCAGGAACCTCATCGTCCGCGATGGGCGGCCGGCGGCGTTCCTGGACTGGGACTTCGCATCGCCCGCCAGCCCGCTCTGGGACGTGGCCCACGCCTGCTGGGAGTTCGTGCCGCTGGCCGACGACGCCCGCTGCGAACGCATCGGCTGGTCGCCCCTGCCCGCACGGCCCGAGCGCGCCCGGGTCCTCGCCGATGGCTACGGGCTTCGCGCCGCCGAGCGCCGGCGCCTCCCAGGCGTCATCGTCCGGCGCATGGCGGCCACGGCCGATGGGATGGAGTTCCTCGCGGCCGGCGGCGACCGGGCGATGCAGCGGCTCGTCGATCGCGGCTTCCCCGCGCAGATCCGCCGCGAAATCGCGTGGGTCGAAGCGAACCGCGACGCCCTCGCAGCCGCGCTCGCCTGACCGCCGTTCGCGCC
>JBLNCO010000023.1:0-3122 GCA_050260715.1 Hyphomicrobiales bacterium
AAGTCGTCCTCGGCGGCGAGCAGCGTCCCCACGACCACGGGCACCACCGCCGCCGTAAACGAAACGGGCCGCGAAGCGGCGAACCAGAGGCGCACGTTCATTCGCCGCGACTTTAGGGCAACGAGCCTCCGCGCGCGACCGCCTTGCCACCTGTTCCCTCCGCCCCGCCTCGCGCCTACACTCCTCGCACACGAGGAGGGGGACATGGCACTCACATTTCCGGAGGGCTTCCAGTGGGGCGCGGCGACCGCCGCCTACCAGATCGAGGGCGCGTACAACGAGGACGACCGCGGGCTCTCCATCTGGGACACCTTCTGCCACCAGCCCGGCAGGGTGCAGAACGGCGACACCGGCGACGTCGCCTGCGACCACTACCACCGCTACCGCGACGACGTGCAGCTCATGGCCGACCTCGGCCTGCAGACCTACCGGTTCTCCATCTCCTGGTCGCGCGTCATGCCGTTCGGGACCGGCGCCGTCAACCAGAAGGGCCTCGATTTCTACAACCGCCTGGTCGATGCCCTGCTCGAAAAGGACATCCAGCCCGCGGTCACGCTCTACCACTGGGACCTGCCGCAGTCGCTCCAGGACCTCGGCGGCTGGGCGAATCGCGATATCGCCGACCGCTTCGCCGAATACGCCAGCCTGATGTTCCGCGAGCTCGGCGACCGCGTGACCCGCTGGATCACCCTCAACGAGCCCATCGTGTTCACGAACATCGGCCACCTGAGCGGCGGCATGGCGCCCGGCATCCGCAGCTTCGCCATCAACGCCCGCGCCATCCATCATGCGCTCCTCGCGCATGGGAAGGCGGTGCAGGCGTTCCGGGCGAGCGGCCGCGCCGGCGAGATCGGCATCACCAACGCCAACACCAGTTACGAACCCGTCGACGATTCGCCCGAAGCCGCGCAGGCGGTCGAGCTCGCCCGCGACTTCGATAGCCGCCTGTTCCACGGTCCCGTCTTCGGTAAGGGCTACCCGAGGACCGTCCTCCGCTACTACGAATCGAAGGAGGCGACGCTGCCGATCGAGCCGGGCGACATGGATATCATCGCCTCGCCGATCGACTTCCTCGGGGTGAACCTCTATTCGCGCGGCGTCATCGAGGCCGACCCCGGCCGCAGCGTCGGCTTCCGCTACGCGCCGCCAACGCTCCCGGTGCTCCCGATGGGCTACGAAGCGGCCCCGCATGCGCTCGGCGACTTCGTGCGCTGGGTCTCGAAGGAGTATGGCCGCCCGAAGATCTACATCACCGAAAACGGCGTCTGCGATAACACCGAGCCGGGCCCCGACGGCCAGGTCCACGACACGCAGCGGATCGAGCTGCTCGACGGATTCCTCCGCGGCCTGCACAGCGCCATCCAGGAGGGCGCCGACGTACGGGCTTACTACCAGTGGTCGCTCATGGACAACTTCGAGTGGGCGTACGGCTACTCGAAGCGCTTCGGGATGGTGTTCACGGACTTCGAAACGCAGCGGCGTATCCCCAAGGACAGCGCCGGCTGGTACAGCGCGGTCATCCGCCGCAACGGCCTCGAATAGCCACCCGATCGCGAAACAAGCCCCGGCCCGCCGCCCCTGGCGACCCTCCGTTTGTGGCCCGGTTCACACAACTCCAGGTTCGAAAATGGCCCGTCACAAAAACGTGACCGGCCTGATATCGCCCTGTCACAGCTCTTCGCGAATCTCGGTCCTGGCCCTTCCGGCAGCGCCTCCCCCAATGGGCGGAGAAGCCGGTTCGGCCAAAGCCGTGGCCCGGCGCCAGCCGCCCGCCCCATTTGGCAAATAGCTGGCCCCCGCACCATGACCAACATGCCGTGGACCCCCGCATCCCGGCAGCAGGAGGACCGATGAACCGCTTCCTTTCTCCCCAGGGCCTGACCCGCACCAGCGCCCGCCACCCGTGGCTCGTTCTCGGAGCCTGGGTGCTCCTCATCGCCGGCGCCGTGTTCGCGGCCATGCAGATGGATATCACCGAAAACAGCGATATCACCGGCACGGACTCCTACCGCGCCGACAAGCTCCTCGAAGAGCGGCTCCGCGGAGACGACCCCGCGAGCGAGACCATCGTCGTCGAGTCGTCACAGTTCAGGGTGGATGACCCCGCCTACCGCGACTTCGTGACGAGCCTCACCGCCGACCTTCGCAACACCGAGGGCGTCGCTTCGGTGACGAACGCCTACGAAGCCGGCGAAGACGGCCTCGTCTCGGCCGACCGCACGATGACGCTCATCGTCGCGAACCTCACCGGCGACGCCATCGACGCGGATGAGACGGTCGTGCCCCTGCTCGACACCCTCGAGAACCACCAGGCGGAGGGATTCGAAGTCCTGACCGCCGGTGACGGCTCGATCAACCGCGAGCTGAACGAGCGCTTCGAGCAGGACATCGCCTCCGCCGAACAGCTCGGCGTCCCGGCGGCCCTCGTCGTGCTGTTCTTCGTGTTCGGCGCGGCGGTTGCAGCCGGCGTGCCCGTGGTGCTCGGCTTCCTCGGCATCGCCCTCTCGATCGGCATCACCGCCCTGCTCAGCCACGTGCTCGGCGTCGGCTCCATCGTGACCAACATGATCACGATGATTGGCCTCGCCGTCGGCATCGACTACTCGCTCTTCATCATCGAACGCTTCCGCGAAGAGCGCGGAAAGGGCGCCACGAAGCTCGACGCCATCACCACGGCGGGCAACACCGCCAGCCGCGCGGTCGTCTTCTCGGGCATGACGGTGGTCATCGCCCTGGCCGGCCTGATGATCGTCCCCGCGAGCGACTTCAAGGGCATGTCCATCGGCGCCATCACGGCGGTCGTGGCCGCGGTGCTGGTCGCGCTCACGCTTCTCCCGGCGTTGCTCAGCCTGCTCGACGGCAAGATCAACTGGCTCCACCTGCCCGGCCGCGCGAAGCCGCGCGAGGACCAGTCGAAGGGCTTCTTCGCCCACACGACCGATGCGGTCATTCGCCACCCGATCATCAGCGTCGCCGGCGCGACCGCCCTGCTCCTCGCGATGGCTGCGCCGATCGCCGCCATCAACCTTGGCAACCCCGGCCTCACGGACTTCCCCCAGGACCTGGAGTCGGTGCGCGCCTTCAACATCATCAACGACCAGTTCTCCGCCGGCCGCCTCGAG
>JBLNCO010000024.1:0-12394 GCA_050260715.1 Hyphomicrobiales bacterium
GCCCGAAGCCCGACTGGAAGTGCGTCCCCTCGGGGAACGGGAAGCCGGTGATGGAGTGCAGCTCGCGCGCGACGGCTGTCGTGTCGCCGCCGAAGCCGGGCGAGTGGTACGCGAAGTCGAGCGAGGCGAAGTAGAGCTGCCGGAGCGTCATCACGCCGGAGTCCAGGTTCTTCGCCGCGATCATCGCCTGCAGGAGCGCCTCGGGGAGCGGTTCGCCGGTCTGGTGGTGGCGCGCGAACCCGGCCAGCACTTCCGGCTCCCAGCACCAGTGCTCCAGCATCTGCGAGGGCGCCTCCACGAAGTCCCGCTCGGTGGCGGTCCCGCTGAATCGGGCCCGCTGGGCCCGCGTGAGCGTCTGGTGGAGGATGTGCCCGAATTCGTGGAACAGCGTCACGACCTCGCTGTGTCGAAGCAGCGACGGCTGCGTTGCCGTCGGCTTCGTGAAATTCGCGACGATCGCGCTCACCGGGCGCTGGTAGCTCCCATCGGGGCGTCGGCGGCCGCGGCGCAGGGTAAACGCCGCCGCGTGACCGTACTTTTTCGGCCGCGGGAACAGGTCCATGTAGAACCGCGCGAACGGCTCCGCACCGCTCGCGGCATCCGCTTCGTACACGTCGAACGCCTGCACGTCGGGGTGCCAGCGCGGCGCGTTGGGTGCGGGTTCGTAGCGCACGCCGAGCATGGCCTGCGTCGTTCGAAAGAGCCCATCGAGGCACGCGTCGAGCGGGAAGTACTGCGCCACTTCGAACTCGTCGACCGCGTACTCGGTGCGCAGCAGGTAGTTGTGGTAGAAGCGCCAGTCCCAGATGTTCAGGTCGCCTTCACCGCCCGCCCTGCGCTTCGCCTCGCGCAGTCCTTCGAAGTCCATCTCCGCCTTGCGCGCCACCTTCTCCCGCAGGTCCGCGAGGAAGGCGTCGACCCGCTGCCGCTCCTTCGCCATGCGCACTTCGACGCGATACGCCGCCCACGAGTCGTACCCGAGCAGCTTCGCCGCCTCGTCGCGCAGCGCGATCGCCTTTTCGAGCCGCGCCACGTTCTCCGGGCCGCCCTTCCGCTGGTCCTTCAGGAATAACTCGCGCCGAAGCTGCTCCGATTCGGCGTTGGCCATGAATGGGTGCAACTCCGGGTAGTCCAGCGACACGCGGTAGCGGGTTTCGCCGCCATCGGTCACGGTCTTGAGCCCGGCGACATACGACTCCGGCAGCGCCAGTTGCTCGCGCGTGACCTCGATCCCGTCGTCCCAGTCGTCGATGGCGTTCCGGAACTGCACGTCGAGCTCGACCAGCTCGTCGAAGATCGCCTTCACCCGTTCCCGCTGGTCCGGCGGCAGGTCGAAGCCGTTGCGGCGGTAGTCGCGGAGCTCGTGGTCGAGCAGCCGGCGGTCCTCGCCCGTCAGCGACCGGGCTTCGGGCCTCTCGCTGTACGCCCGGATCGCCTGGTACAGGTCCTCGCGGAAGCTCAGCGCGACCGCGTACTTGTCCAGCTCCTGGTCGAGCTCGCGCGCCCGTTCGCGCAGGGCGTCGTCGGCCGAGACGTACGCCATGAACGCATACGCGCCGGATGCCTGGCCGACGTGCTCGGTTGCCTCTTCGAGCGCAAGGAGCGTGTTCGCGAAGGTGCGTTCGCCGTCGGGGATGGCGACGATCTCTGCGATCGCCCGGTCGCATGCGGCCATCGCATCGCGGCACAGTTCCGAAAGCCGCTCCGGGGTCAGGGCGGCGAAGTCGGCCAGGTCCAGGGAATCAGCGGGCATCGACAACCTCGGCAGGTGCAGTACCCGCGAGTGTACCGGAGGGAGCGCGGCTCACGCCGCGTCCCCGCTTGAGGCTCAGGCCGGCGATGGCATGTACCAGAACTCGACCGGGATGCCGTCGGGGTCCTCCACCACCAGCGCCTGCACCGGCCCTTCGGTGTGGATGCCGTTGTGCGTCAGTCCCATCTCCTCGGCGTGCTTGCTCCACGCCACCAGCTCCGCCGGGTCCGCGACCGCGAAGGACACGTGGTCGAGACCCACCCGCCTCGGGTTAAACGGCGACTGCTCCTCGGCGTCGTGCTGGGTAAAGGCGAGCACCACGCCCGAGCGCGGCTCGAGGATGGCGATGGCTTTCAGTTGGTTCTCGCGGCTGTCGCCGCGGAACACTTCCACGGCCCCGAGCAGCTTGCAGTACCACTGCGCGCTCCGGTCCATGTCGCGCACGCTCAGCTCGACATGCGCGACTCCGGTGATTCCAGGCATGCCCGACCTCCTTGGGTAGTTCCTTTCGACCGTAGCACTCCCGCCGGAGGCCGTTCCGGGAACTCGCTCACGCTCCTAAACCGCCTCGGGAACGGCGTGCCTTACGCGAGCAACTGCTTCTCGGCAGCCTCCAGCAGCCGCTGCAGATGCAATCCGCGGTGCGCGCTGAGGGGGTGCGGCTGACCCTCGCGCACGGCTTCCGCGAACTCCCGGCGCATGGTCACGAAGGCCTCGGCGCCGACCGCCGCGACGCAATCGATGGAAAGCTCGCCCGCGGGCCCGAAGAGCTCGATGCCCGCCCGGTGCGGCTGCAGGCGGCTGTTCGCGCAGAGCGATGCCTGGCTCACCACTCCCGATTCGTGCTGAAGCTGCAGCGCGACCCAGCCCAGCGCGTTGCCGCTCGCCCGCACATCCACGATCGGCCCGAGCGCGGCGTCGAGCAGGTCGATGACGTGTGGCCCGAGGTCGAGGAGCGGGCCGCGTTCCAGCCGCCAGGGTGTCGCGAACGGCCCCTCGACGAGTGCGCCGGAGACGAAGATGCCCCGCCCGCCGAGGGCTTCGAACCGCGCCGCCTGCTCGAGGAACGCCCGCACCGCCGAGCCGTATCGCCAGCTCAGCACGGCGAGCGATGGCACCCCGGCCGCTACCACCGCATCCGCGAGTCGCTCGGCGCCCGCGAGGTCTGCGGCGATCGGCTTTTCGAGAAGGAGTGCCTTCCCCGCACGGGCCGCCTGCACCGCGAGCTCCGACTGCACCCCGGGTGGCACGGCGAACGCGACGGCTTCGCACGCGTCGAAGAGCGCCTCGATGCTGGCGAACGGCTGCGCGCCGTACTTTCGCGCCAGCTGGGCGGCTGCCTCCGGCCTTCGCGCCCATACGCCCACGAGCCGCGTCTCGGGCCCGGCAGCGAGCACCGGCGCGTGCACCATGTGCGCCCACGGCCCGGCGCCCACCAGCCCGACCGCCACCGGTTCCGTCATTCGCGCATCACCGTCCTGCCTCCCGCGCCGCGTATCCTACCGGCTCGCGACGGGACCATCGGCAGCGCCGGCGGCAACCGGCTAACGGACGAAGCGCTTCGAGCCGAGCGCTCGGGTACCTTGCCCGACCCTGGCATGCTGGGAAGTGATCCCGGGGTCGGCTCCAGAGTTCCAGCCGGCCGCCACTGGCCCGGGTGAGCCGGGGGCGAGGAGCTATCCGCACATGCGGGCGCGAACGGCGGAGATGTCCGCGTCGCTGACGCCGATAGCCTGCAGGTAGCCTTCGGCATCGCCCCAACGCGCCCCGAGGTACGCGAGGGTGGCGGCCATGTCCTCGGCGTTCGATGCCATGAGCTGAGCGGCCCGCTCCGGCGACATCCCCCGCTCCTGCATCCTCGGCTCCCAGAGCGCGAGCATCGGCTTCAGCAGTTCAGCCGACCGGCAGTAGTCATGCACGATCGCGGTCGCCGGTACGCCCGCGAGCTCCAGCAGAAGGGCCGCCGCAACGCCCGTGCGGTCCTTCCCGGCCGCGCAGTGGAAGAGCACGGCGCCGTCGTCGCGGGCCATCGTTTCGAAGAGCGTGCGATATGCGTCCTTCCCGCGTTCGAGGAAGTGCTCGTACACCTTCGCGAACCCAAAGAACTCCGGCTCGAGCCCCACCGGCGACGCATCCTGTTCGAACACCGGGGCGTGGACAACCCGGATCCCCGCGGCCGTCACGTCGGGCGTGACATCCCGCTCGCGCTCCACCGTCGACCGGAGGTCGACGATCGTGGTGACGCCGAGATCGCGGAGGCGGTCGATCGATCCGGCGGTCAGCCGGTGCAGGCTCGCCGAGCGGATGAAGTCGGGGCTCGTTGGCTTCCCGGTCCGGGTCTGGTACCCGCCAAGGTGACGGACATTGAAGGCGATTTCGAGTTCGATGTCCCGCGAAAGCGATGCGATTGCCATGCACCCACCATATGGCCTGGCAGTGAATGGACTGTTAACGGCAGTCGAAACACCGCGGCGTACCCGGGACCCCGGCGCCCGCGACCGGGCCGGTGACTTCCCGTATCCTCCGAACCATCATCGTTCGGAGCGCGCCAATGATCACCCGTGACCGAATCGTGCAGTCCTTCCTCGAACTGGTGGCCATCGACTCGCCGAGCGGCCACGAGGACGCCATCGCCGCCGAGCTGGAGCGCCGGCTGCGTGCGCTCGGCCTCGAAGCCTGGCAGGACCCCGCCGGGAACGTGCTCGCGCGCCGCCCGGGCGAGGGCGAGGCGGTCCTGCTCTCCGCGCACATGGACACCGTCGAGCCCGGACGCGGCATCCGCCCCACGTGGGACGGCGACGACATCATCCGCAGCGACGGCACGACCATCCTCGGCGCCGACAACAAGGCCGGCTGCGCGGTCATCCTCGAAGTCATCCAGTCGGCCATCGAAGACAGCGCGCGAACCCGGCCGATCGAGGTCGCGATCAGCCGCGGCGAAGAGATCGGCCTCGTGCGCGCGCAGAACATGGACTACGGCCAGATAACCGCCAGGGTCGCGGTGGTGATCGACAGCGGCGGCCCGCCGAGCTCCATCCAGGGCCAGGCGCCGTACCACTACGTGTACGACATCGATGTCCACGGCAAGGCCGCCCACGCCGGCGTCGAACCGGAAAAGGGAGTGCCCGCGATCGCCATCGCCGCCGAGGCCGTGCTCGGCCTTCCCCAGGGGCGCATCGACCACGAAACCACGGGCAACGTGGGCACCATTCGCGGCGGTCTCGTGCGCAACGCAGTGCCCGAGCTCTGCCACATCGAAGGCGAGATGCGCAGCATGGAGTTCGAAAAGGTCGAAAGCCTGGTGACGCGCGCGAAGGACCACCTGGAGGAGGTGCGTAAGCGCCACCCCGGCGCGCGCATCGAAAGCACCTTCACGCTTGGCTACCCGGGCTACCGCCTCGAACCGGGCGACCCGGCCGCCGACCTCATCTTCGGCGTCCTCGGCGAGCTGGGTATGACCCCCGACCCCCACCCCGTGGGCGGCGGCACCGACGGCAATGTCTTTCGCGGGAAGGGCATCGCGAGCGTCGTCATCGGCCGCGGCGGCTACAACCAGCACACGAAAGACGAATACCTGGTCATCCCCGAGATGCTCGAATGCGCGCGCGTCGTCGAGGCCATCGTGCGCAGGGTGGGCTGAGCTCGATTTCGGACATGAAGAGAGGCGCTCCGGCCTGAGCGCCTCTCGTTTGTTGTCCTGCTGCAAACCGGGTCAGTCGCTGCTGAACGGCAGGTCGCCTTCCACGCGGCGGCCGGCCTTCTCGTGCAGCTCGCGGATGCGCGCGGGCTCCTTTTCGTGGACCGTCGTTGTCTTCGGCCCGCGGACCATGGCGATCCGCCCGGTCCGCGTCAGTTCGCGGATGCCGTACGGCTCGCACATCTTGATCAGGCCGTCGATCTTGTCCTCGTCGCCGACCACCTGCAGCACGACGGAGTTCGTGGCGATGTCCACGACGTCGGCGCGGAACACCTGGGCGATGTCGAGGATCTCGTGGCGGTTCACGTTGTTCGCCCGCACCTTGATGAGCGCGAGCTCCCTCGCGACCATGTCCTCGTTCGAAAGGTCGCTCACCTTCACGACGTCGATCAGCTTGTAGAGCTGCTTCTCGACCTGGTCGATGGGGGCGTTTTCGCCGCCAACCACAATGGTCATGCGGCTCAGGCCCTTCTCTTCCGAGTGGCCGACGGTGAGCGATTCGATGTTGAACCCGCGCCGCCGGAAGAGGCTGGAGACGCGCATCAGCACGCCCGGCTTGTCCTCCACAATCGCGACCACGGTGTGGTTTCCGCTGCGCGGCCGGTGTCCGTTCGTCGGTGCGATGCTCATCGGGCGAGCTCCTCGGCCGGCGCCTCGACCGTCTCGGAGAGCGCAGCCCCGGCCGGAACCATGGGCCACACGTTCTCCTCCTGGTCGATCTGGAAGTCGACAAGGATGGGACCGCGGTGTTCGCGCGCCTCGCGGATCGCCGGCAGCACTTCCGCCTTCGTTTCCACGCGCAGGGAGCGGATGCCGTAGGCGCCGGCGATCTTGCAGAAGTCCGGCTGGGTCATGCCACAGCTGCTGTAGTTCTTGTCATAAAAGAGCTGCTGCCACTGGCGGATCATGCCGAGGTAGCCGTTGTTGAAGATCGCGATCTTCACGGGCAGCTGTTCGTCCACGCAGACGGCGAGCTCCTGCATGGTCATCTGGAAGCCGCCGTCGCCGCAGATCGCCCAGACTTCCTGGCCCGGGAGCGCCACCTGTGCGCCGATGGCCGCGGGAAGCTCGAAGCCCATCGTCCCCAGCCCGCCGGAGGTGATGAGCTGGCGCGGCTTGTTGTAGAAGTAGTGCTGGCCCGCCCACATCTGATGCTGGCCAACGCCCGTCACGATCGTCGCGTTGCCGTTCGTCTCTTCGTACAGCGACCGCACGACGTACTGCGGCAACATCCGCCGCGATTCGCGGATTTCCAGGCTCGGGTGCTGATCCTTCACCTGGTCGATCCACCGAAGCCAGTCGACGTGGTTGCCCTGCTTCACCTGCTCGGTGAGCCGCGGCAGCACGTTCTTCACGTTGCCGACGATCGGCACCGCTGTCGCGAAGTTCTTTCCGATCTCGGCCGGGTCGATATCGATATGGATGATCTTCGCGTTCGGGTTGAAGTCCTTGAAGCGGCCCATCGCCCGGTCGTCGAAGCGCATGCCGATGCCGATGATGACGTCGGCGGTGTCGGCCGCCATGTTGGCGTAGTACATGCCGTGCATGCCGAGGAATCCGTAGCTGAGCACGTGGCTCTCGGGGAAACCGCTGATGCCAAGGAACGTCGTGATCACCGGGATCTGCGCCTTCTCCGCGAACTCCACCAGCTCGCGCTGGGCATCGCCCCAGATGACGCCGTGCCCCGAGATAATGAGCGGCCGTTTCGCCCCGTCGATGAGCTCGGCTGCGCGGCGGATCATGCCGGCGTGGCCTTCGGTCGTCGGCTTGTAGCCGCGCAGGCTTACCGATTCGGGCCACTCGTACTCCGCTTCCTCCTGGAAGACATCCTTTGGGATGTCGACGAGCGTCGGGCCCGGGCGGCCGGTCGTCGAGATGTGGATCGCCTCGCGGAGGCTGAGCGCGATTTCATCCGCGTTCATCACGAGGTAGTTGTGCTTGGTGATGGAGTGCGTGATGCCCGTGATATCGGCTTCCTGGAAGCCGTCCTTCCCGAGCAGCGTCCGCGCCACGTTCCCGGTGAGCGCGAGCACCGGCGTCGAGTCCATCCACGCGGTGGTGATGCCGGTCACGAGGTTCGTCGCGCCCGGGCCGCTGGTGCCGAGGCACACGCCGAGCTTGCCGCTCGCGCGGGCATAGCCGTCAGCCATGTGGGCTGCGCCCTGCTCGTGCCGTACGAGGATGTGGCGGATGCCGGGATACTGGGGAAGGGTGTCGTAGAGCGGGAGCACCACGCCTCCGGGATACCCGAAGATCGTGGTCACGCCTTCACGCTGGAGCGTCTCCAGCGTGATCTGTGCGCCTGTCATGCGCGCCATAGGACCAGGACCTCTACGGCTCGAGATTTGTACCCGGCGGGACCCCGGTAAGGGGTGTCCGGTGCCTGCCACGCCATGCGGTCGCGGCCAGCGCTATCGCCGCCGTGGGCCTCGATAGCGCCTTCGAGGCAAAGAGGAGGAGGCCGGTAAGCCTCGCGTCCCCTGACGGAGCCGTACACGAAATAGTACGGCTGCCCGGCACGTTACGTGAAGCGGCCATTACCCGCGCGAAACGTTGCATCCGCGTCGCGGCCGGGATTCCCTCATTCGGCCTCGGGCGCACTCGAAAGCACCCGCGCCGGCGCGATGCGGACCACGACCCACGTGTCCGCGACCTTCCCCCACTGTTCGAGCGCCCGTTTTGCTTTCTCGGGCGAGTAGTAGCGCGGCGCCAGCTGCTGCGCCAGCTCGAATCCGCCGCTCGCCTCGATCGTGGCCGTGCCTTCGATGGTCACCCAGGCCTCCGGCACGCCCACCGGCTCTGCCACCGTCAGCGAGACCCGCGGGTCGGCCTGGATACGCCGAACCTTCCCGCTGGCCCGCGACGTGAACACCCGCGCCTCGCGCCCATCCCATTCGAACCAGACGGGCTGTGCCGTCGGCGCACCGGTTTCGCGCAACGTCACGAGCGTCGCGATCCGCGGCTCGGCGAGGAACGCCGCGAGTTGGTCCTTCGGCATGGAGGCCACGGTCGCTACTCCCCGGCGCGTTCGCGCTGGCGCATCTGCCATTCGAGCACGAAGGGGTTGTGCGCCTTTTCGAACCGGATCTCCGTCTGGTCCATGTGCCCGGAAAGGACGAGCGTGTCATCGGGCAGGGTGAGGAGCTTCGTGCAGATACTCTCCATCTCCTGTTCGAAGCTGCCGCCCGGCAGGTCGGTCCGCCCGATGGAGCCGCGGAAGAGCGTGTCGCCGCTGAACAGCATGCCCTCGGTGTAGTAGCTGACGCTCCCGGGTGTGTGGCCGGGGGTCGTTATCACCTGCAGCCGTACGCCCTCCACCTCCACGACGTCGCCGTCCTCCACGTACGCTTCGGGCATCGGCGGCTTCTGGCCCGGGTCCAGCCCGAAGCGCGCCGCCGACATGTCGAAGCCGTCGCGCAGCAGGTCGAGATCCTGGTGATGGAGCAGGAACTTCGACCCTGTGGCTGAGTGCACGCCCTTCACGCCGAGCACGTGGTCGATGTGTGCGTGCGAGTTCGCGATCAGCTTGATGGTCACACCCAGGTCGCGGGCCAGCGCGAGGATCTCGTCGGGCTGGTCGCCGGGGTCGATGCAGATGGCCTCGCCGGTGCGGCGGTTGCCGATGACCCAGCAGTTCTCCTGGAACACGCCCACCACTATCCCGCGGACCATGAGTTCGTTCGCTACTTCCATGGCCTCAGCATACAGGTGCTGCCCCTCCCCCGCTCAGGGCCGGACGGTGATTGTGCCCGTCATCAGGTTCGGGTGAATGCGGCATTTGAGGCTGTAGGTGCCCGGTTCCTCCGGCGTCCATTCGCTCCGGGCGCCGGGCGCCAGGTCCCCTGAGTCGAAGGCGTCGCCGTCGTCGACCGTGGCCGTGTGCGTCGAGTTGTCGTCGTTGCTGAAGACGAGCGTCGAGCCCACGTCGACGATGATCTCGTCGGGCACGAAGGCGAGGTTCTGCATGCGAATGGCGCTCTGGGCGTTCGGCAGCGGCGCCTGTTCGCCCGCCACGTTCACGTCTTCGTCCGGCTTGTTGGTTTCGTTGCGCTCACCTTCGTCCGAAAAGGCGATCCAGAGCGCCACAGGGAGCAGGATGACGATGAGCACAATGGGCAGCGCGATGACGCCGATTTGCTTCTTGCTGAAATCCGGCACGGAGACCTCCGGCTAGCGAAACGTTGTCCAACCACCTTCCGCCGGGGAGAGTCACGCCGGGATCGGCAGTGCACTAAAGTGGCTTGCGGCGTCGTGTCGAAGGACGGCCTCCCGCGCGAGCCCCGGCCGGCGCACGAAGTGGCCACCTTCTGCCATTCATTCGTCGCGGCGCCGCTGAGCGTTGGGGCTCACCCCGGCCGCTGGCCGTCTCGCGCTGGTCAGAACCAGGCGTCCCGTTCATGCTAGCCGGCAACATGGCCGCCAACCGCCGGTTCTCCGGCCTTCGCCACTTCGACTGGGATGCTGTCGCGGGCATCGTTGCGGCGGTGGCGGCCCTCGTCCTTCACCTCTTCGGCGTCGTCAACGAAGAGGTGCTTCTCGCGATCACTCTCCTTATCGTCGCGCTCCTCCTGCTGCGCGACCTCCGCCGCGAAGAACAGGCGGACCGCCTCGAAACCGCCTCTCGCGACCTCGGCTCGACCCTCGCCGACCTGCGCAATCGCATGGAGCCGCCGGACACGAGGCTCATCGGCCCGCGAGCGCTGCGCCAGGCGAGCGAGTCGTTCTCGGCGCGCGCCCAGGGCGAGATGACCTGGTTCAACGTCTGCCTGCTCATGTTCCGGCCGCAGGAGCTCTTCGATTCGCTCCTCGGTTCGGCCATCGATAACCCCGCGGTCACCTCCATCCAGTTCATCCTCGACGACGGCGAACGGGAGAACTGGCAACAGTACGTCGTGCCGAAGGTCGTGGAGCGCGGCGGCGAGGCGAAGCTGCGCGAGCCGTACTGGTGCGAGCTCCGCGAGTCGGTGTCGTTCATCCTCGCCGATATGCGGCCCGATGGCCGGCCCAGGGCACACCTCAGCTTCTGGGGCGAACCGTTCATGGCGCGAACCGCCGGCCGGGACATCCCGCGGTACATCTTCGAAGTCGAAAGCCACTCCGAGCTCATCCCTCGCCTCGCCGAACTGGAGCGCAGCTACCGCAGCGCCGCCCGCCGCTGAGCGCACCATCGCATGCCCCCTTCGATCCACCGAAAGCCGGATGACGCTACAGAATTTCCGCTGCTACCGTTGAGCGGGTGACGCAGCACACCACCCGGAACATCCGGCTCCTCTTCCTGTTCTGGTTTCTCCGCGAATTCCAGCTCTGGATCCCGGTGTGGATCGTGTTCCTCACGCTCGAGCAGGGCTTCAGCCTGACCAACGTCACGACCGCCGAGGGCATCTACCTCGTCGGCGTCGTCCTGCTCGAAGTCCCGACCGGAGCCGTCGCCGACCGCTGGGGACGTTCCCGTTCGCTGGCGCTCGGGGCGCTTGCCCTCGGCGCGTCCATCCTGATCTTTGCGTTCACCACCTCCTTCCCGGTGTTGCTGGCGTCGTTCCTTCTGTGGTCCGTGGCGACGACGCTCATGTCGGGCGCCGATTCGGCCGTGCTCTACGACACCCTCAAGGTGGCCGGCCGCGAAGCCGAGTACGAGCGGCTCGCCGGCCGCGGGGCCGCCTTCAACTGGGCCGGCGTCGGCCTCGCGACGCTCCTCGGCGGCCCGGTGGCCGAGATGTTCGACATCCGGGCGACCATCTTCCTCGGGGCCGCCACCTGCCTCGCGACCGCTACGGTGGCGTTCCTCCTCTGGGAGCCCCCGCGCACGGAGGCGAGTGAGGGCGCCCCTACCCGCTACCTCGCGTCGATCGGCCACGCCTTCCGGGACATCTGGAACGTGCCGGCGCTGCGCACCGTCGTGCTGCTCACCGGCGGCGTGTACGCGGCGCTCGATGTCGTGGGCTACCTCAGCCAGCCGTACCTGGTGGACCGCGGCATCGAAGTGGGCACATGGTTCTCGCTGCTGCAGGTCCCGATGTTCGCCGCCGGACTCGGCGGTTCGCTGCTCGCGGGCATGGTCCGCGACCGCGGGGGCACGACGCCGGCGCTGATCGCCATCCCGGTCCTCGGCGCCGCCGGGTATTTCGCACTCGCAGCGAGCCCCGGGCTCACGGCCTACGCGGCCTTCCCGGTGGTCTACGCGCTCGTGTCCTGCCTCCAGCCGCTTGCCACCGGCTACGTGAACCGCGCCGTGCCTTCGGAGCGGCGCGCGACCGTCCTTTCGATGCACAGTATGGTGAGCAGCCTGCTGCTCGCCGGCCTCTCGCCCGGCGCCGGCGCGATCACGGACCATCTGGGGCTTGCCTGGGCGTTCAGCGCCGCGGGCGTGGCCACGCTTGCCGTGCTCATCGTGTTCGCGCTGCCGCTGCTCGCCACGCGCCGCGAGGCGCCGGTCGAGCTGCCGGCGACCGAAGCGGCCTGAGCGAGCTCCCCCCGCGGGTTTGACACCGCACCGCAGCCCGGCCACGATTCCCGCCGTGGAAGATGACATTGCTCGTTACCTTGAGCTCCGCCTGCCCGGCGCCAGCACGGTCAAGGTTTCGCACCTCACCCGCATCCCCGGCGGCGCTTCCCGCGAGACGTGGATGTTCAAGGCCGTGTGGGACGAAGCCGGCGGCCGCCAGTCGGCGGAGTTCGTCCTCCGGAAAGACCCGCCAGCCAGCCTCGTCGAGTCCGAACGCACCCTGGAGTACGCGTTTTACAGCGCCTTCCAGGACTCACCGGTCCCCGTGCCGCGGATGCGCTGGCTCGAAAACGACACGAGTCACCTCGGTGCGCCCTTCTTCATCATGGACCGCATCGGCGGTTGCGAGTCGAATTCGCGGCGCATCCTCGAGCCCGACTTCGACGAGTCCCGCGACAAGATCGCGCGCCGCATGTACGAGATCCTCGGCGATATCGCCAGG
>JBLNCO010000025.1:0-11871 GCA_050260715.1 Hyphomicrobiales bacterium
GCTCGCGGACGACCGACACCGGCCGCTCGACGACTTCGCCCGCGGCGATGCGCGCAGCGACTTCGGCCGGCAGGACGTGGATCGACCGGCGGGCGGCAGCCAGCGACTCGGCGGCGCTCACGCCTTCGCCTCCCGCTTCGGCTTCTTCCCGGCCACGAGCGCGCGCAGCTCGTACAGCTTCTGGATCGCCTCGATGGGCGTGATGCTGTCGACGTCGAGCGCGGCGAGCGCCTCCTCCGCCAGCGACGGCCCGAAGAGCTGCGGCTGGAGGGCATAGCCGTTCCCGCCGGCCGACAGATGGCCGTTCGTCCGCGAGCCTTCCAGCTCGCCGAGGAGGTGTTGGGCGCGGTTCACCACCGCTGGCGGGAGGCCCGCGAGCCGCGCCACGTGGATGCCGTAGGAGCGGTCGCTCGGGCCGGGGACGATGCGGTGCTCGAACACCACCTCGCTGCCCTCTTCGTGCACCGCCACGTGCGCGTTGCGGACGCGGGGCAGGACATCGGCGAGCGCGGTCAGCTCGTGGTAGTGGGTGGCGAAGAGCGTGCGCGCGGCGACCTCCTTACGGTTGTGGAGGAACTCCACCACCGCCCGCGCGATGGCCATGCCGTCGAACGTGCTCGTCCCGCGGCCGACTTCGTCGAGCACGACGAGCGAACGGGGCGTCGCCTGGTGCAGGATCTGCGCGGTTTCGACCATTTCGACCATGAACGTCGACTGGCCCGCGGCGAGGTCGTCCTGCGCGCCGATGCGCGTGAACAGGCGGTCGAACAGCGGCAGCTCGGCGCTTGTGGCGGGCACGAACGAACCGGCCTGGGCCATGAGCGCGATGAGCGCCACCTGCCGCAGGAAGGTCGACTTGCCCGACATGTTCGGGCCGGTGAGGAGCAGCACCTGGCACTCCTCGTCGAGCACGCAGTCGTTTGGCACGAACCGCCCCGGCCCGAGCGCGTCTTCGACCACCGGGTGCCGCCCACCGATGAGCCGCACAGTGCCATCGGCGGCGAACGTTGGGCGCACGTAGCCGCGCTCGGCCGCGACTTCGCCGAGGGCGAGCGCGAGGTCAACCAGCGCGACCGCCTCGGCGACGGCCTGGAGGTCGGCGAGCCTCGCCGCGAGCGACTCCACGAGTTGCGCGAACGCCTGCTTTTCGAGTTCGACCAGCCGGTCGCGCGCGCCGATGAGCCGCGACTCGTGCTCCTTGAGCTCCTCGGTCACGTAGCGTTCGGCGCCGACAAGCGTCTGGCGGCGCTGGTAGTGCTCGGGCACCATCGCCGCGTTCGCCGCCGACACCTCGATGTAGTAGCCGAAGACCTTGTTGTGGCCGACCTTCAGGGTCTTGATGCCCGTGCGCTCGCGCTCGGTGCGTTCGAGCGCGAGGAGGAAGCCGCGGGCATCGCGGGTAAGCGCGCGCAGCGAATCGATCTCCGGGCTGAAGCCGGGGCGGATCACGCCGCCTTCGTCGAAGCTCGCGGGCGGGTCATCGTCGAGGGCGGCGTCGAGGGTGAGCAGCGCCTCGGCGGCCGAACCGAGCGATGCGAGCGCCTCGCGCAGCAGCGGCGGGAGCTCCGCCCGCTGGAGCACCGCACCGAGGTCGAGCGTGGCGCGCAGGCCGGCGCGGAGGGCATGGAGGTCCCGCGGGCCGGCGGAACGCGCACCGACCCGCCCGGCGAGGCGGGCGAGGTCCGGGATGCCACGGAGGACCGTCTGCGCCTGCTCCCGCTCGATGGGGTGTGCGGCCGCCCACGCGACGGCGTCGTGGCGGCGCGAGAGCTCAGCGGCCTCGCGGAGGGGGCGCGTGAGCCAGGCGCGCAACAGGCGCCCACCCATCGCCGAGCGCGCGCGGTTCAGCACGCCGAAGAGCGACGACTTCTGCTCAGGGCGGGGGAAGACGTCCAGGTTGCGGAGCGTGCGCTCATCGACCGTGAGGACGGTGTCGGGCGCCACGTGGCGCACGCGCTGGATCGCCCCGAGCGCCGCCGGGTAGGTCTCGCGCAGATAGGCCAGCAGGTGCGCGAGCGCGGCCGCCTTGGCCGGCCCATCGACGATGGAGCCACGGGCCTGGTCGCCGAACGGGCGCGCCAGCTCGGCATCGACCGCCAGCTCGCTCAGCTGGGCCCGCTGGCGGATGGCGGTGGTCCCGGCGGCGGGGAGATCCTCGCCGGGCTCGACGAGCAGCTCGGCGGGCGCGGCGCGCACTAGCTCGGCCATCGCTTCATCGCCCGCCGCGATGCGCACTTCGCCGGTCGTAACATCGGCGAAGGCGGCCGCCACCCGTGCGCCACGGGTGACGTAGGCGGCGAGGTAGTTCGGCGCCTGCGGGTCGAGCGACGCTTCGGCGGTGACTGTCCCCGCCGTGACCACGCGCACGACGTCGCGCGGGACCAGGCCTTTCACGTCCGCCGGGTCGGCCAGCTGCTCGCAGATCGCCACGCGGTAGCCCCGGGCGACCAGCTTCGCTACGTGCCCGTCGATGCTGTGGTAGGGCACGCCCGCGAGCGGCACGCGCAGGTCCTTGCCCATCGGCTTGCTGGTCAGCGTGATTTGCAGCTCGTCCGCGACCAGCTTCGCGTCGTCGTCGAAGGTCTCGTAGAAGTCCCCGAGTCGGAAGAAGAGGATGGTGCCGGGATGCCGCTGTTTCAGTTCGAGGTACTGCCGGCGGATCGGCGTGGACACGCGGCGCACCTCCGTCGCAGGTTCGGGTCATTCTACCGGCATTCGAACGGATGTGCTCAGCCGTGCAGCTTCGGAACGGCGCGTCCGGAGTCCTATTCGCCGCCGCCCGGCGCCTGCACCATGGCTCGCGTGCCGGCGGGCGAGCCAGCTGCGGCGGTGCGGTCCTTCTCGGGGCGCGCGAAGAGGATGGCCACAGCGGCCGCGTAGGTGACGATGGCGGTCACGGTGAACGGGATCGCGTAGCCGTCGGTCTGGTCGTGCAGCCAGCCGACGCCGATCGGCCCGAGGCCGCTGCCCACCTGCCCGGCGAGACCGATGAGCCCGAAGACGGCGCCGAACGACACCATGCCGAAGATTTCGCCCACGAGCAGCGATTGCATCATGTAGATGTTGCCGATCGTGAACCCGAAGATGAGCGTGAGGACCCAGGTCGCGGCCGGGCTCTCCGTGTGGATGATGAGCAGGATGGCCGAGCCCTGGACCAGGAAGAGCACCACCGTCAATAGCCGCTTGTCGACGCCATCGGCGAAGACGCCTACCGCCAGCCGGGCGACGATGCTCCCGAAGGCCGTCACGCTCAGCGTGAACGCCGCCTCGCTCCGCGAACCGAGCCGCTCTTCGAGGAACGTCACCTGGTGGATGATGTAGCCCGTCTGCGCGATGAGCACGAGCAGGAACGCGATGAAGATCCCCCAGAAGCCGACAGTCCGCATCGCCTCGGCGCGCGTCCAGACGCGGAGCTGGGCGTCGTGTTCGATGACCCCGGGTTTCGCTGCGGCGCGCTCGGGCTGCATGGGGTCGCCATCGGGGCCGAGGCCCATCTGGCGCGGGTCGAAGGCGATGACGAGCAGGGTCACCGGGAGGCCAACGAGGATGACGAGCACGCCGAGGATCGGCGTCGCGAGCTCGAGCCCGCCGATGTCGATGAGCTTGCTCGCGACCGGCGCGAGCACGACGCCGCCGAGGGAAACGCCGGTCGAAGAGATGCTCATGGCGAGCGCGCGCTTGCGCACGAACCAGCGCGTGAGGATCGCGTTCACCGCCACCGAGCTCGAGATGCCGAACGCGACCGCAAACACGAAATACACCGCGTACAACTGCCACAGCTCGTTGACCACGCCGATGAGTGCCGCGCTGAGGCCGTTGACGACCATGCCCACGACCATGAACGTCGTCGGGCCGCGGCGGTCGATGGCCGGTCCGACGACGGCGCCGGCGAGCCCCGAGACGCAGAAGTAGATGGTGGGCGCCCAGCTCACCTGGGTGGTGGACCAGCCGTGCTCGTCGCGCAGCGGTTTCAGGAAGACGGGCAGGCCGTAGTACCCGACCCCCACGCCGACGAACATGAGCAGCGCGCAGGCAAGGACCACGTACCACCCGTAGAACAGCCGCGGAGGCAGCACGCGGGCGGCAAGGGGCGCCTTCGCCGGGGAGAGGGAGCTCATGCGCCGCAGTCTACGGGATGCCGCGGACCCGCGCGTATCGCCGAGCGGGCGTCATCGGGCGGCCGTCCGGCCTAGCGGTCGCGGACGATTTCGCCCAGCGCCGCATGGGCGGCGGCGAGCCTCGCAATCGGCACGCGATACGGGCTGCACGACACGTAGTCCAGCCCCGTGCGATGGAAGAAGTTCACCGACGACGGGTCGCCGCCGTGCTCGCCACAGACTCCGACCTTCAGGTCCGGCTTCGTCTGCCGGCCGCGTTCGGTGCCGATGCGCACCAGTTGCCCGACGCCCTCCTGGTCGAGCACCTTGAACGGGTCGTCGGGGAAGATCTTCTGGTCGATGTAGACCGGCACGAAGCGGGCGCCGTCGTCGCGGCTGATGCCCATCGTCGTCTGCGTCAGGTCGTTCGTGCCAAAGGAGAAGAACTGGGCGACCCCGGCGATTTCGTCCGCCAGCAGCGCAGCCCGCGGGAGCTCGATCATCGTGCCGACGAGGTAGCCGCCCTCGTAGCCGGCGTCCCTCGCGGCGGCGTGGACGATGTCGGCCTGGCGGCGGAGCTCCTCGGCGGTCTGCACGAGCGGGATCATGATCTCCGGGTGGACGGCGACGCCTTCGGCGCGGACCTGCTTCGCCGCGCGGAAGATGGCGCGCGCCTGCATCTCCGTGATCTCCGGGTAGATCATGCCGAGCCGGCAGCCGCGAAAGCCGAGCATCGGGTTCGCTTCGCGCAGCATTTCGACTTTCGCCTTCAGCCGTGCGAAGTCGACCTGCATGTCCTCCGCGAGCGCGCGGATCTCCTCGTCCCGGCGGGGCAGGAACTCGTGCAAGGGCGGGTCGAGCGTGCGGATGGTGACGGGTAGCCCGTCCATCTCTCGGAAGATGTTCGCGAAGTCCTCGCGCTGGTAGGGCTCGACCTTCGCGAGGGCCGCGCGGCGCTCCTCCACCGTCTCGGCCACGATCATCTCGCGCACCGCGGCGATGCGGTCGCCTTCGAAGAACATGTGCTCCGTGCGGCAGAGCCCGATGCCCTCGGCGCCGAAGCGGCGGGCGACGCGGGCGTCCTGCGGGGTATCGGCGTTGGCCCGCACGCGCATGCGGCGGTAGCCATCGGCCCAGCTCATCAGGGTCGCGAAGTCGCCGCTGAGCGTGGGCACCTCGGTTTCGATGCGTCCTTCGAGCACGTCGCCGGTGGAGCCGTCGAGCGTGATGTAGTCGCCGCGGGCGATCGTGCTGCCGTCGACCGAGAAGCGCCCGGCATCGAGGTCGATCTGCAGCTCCGAGGCGCCGGCGACGCACGGCTTGCCCATGCCCCGCGCGACCACCGCCGCGTGAGAGGTCATGCCGCCGCGTGCCGTGACGACCCCGCGCGCGGCGACCATCCCGTGGAAGTCCTCGGGGGCCGTCTCGGGGCGGACCAGGATCACGTCCTCGCCTTCGTGGGCGAGCCGCTCGGCGTCGTCGGGGTCGAAGACGACGCGGCCGGTGGCGGCGCCGGGCGAGGCGGGGAGGCCCTTCGCGAGGCGGTGCGCCCGTTCGCGGGCGGCGGGCTTGAGCGTCGGGTGGAGGAGCTGGTCGAGGGCCGCCGCGTCCACGCGTAGCACGGCGGTCTCGCGGTCGATTAGGCCTTCGTTCGCCATCTCCACGGCGATGCGCACCGCGGCCGCGCCGGTGCGGTTGCCGGTGCGCGTCTGGAGCATGTAGAGCCGCCCGCGCTCGACCGTGAACTCCATGTCCTGCATGTCGCGGTAGTGCCCTTCGAGCTGTTGCGCGATCGCCTCGAACTGGCGATAGACCTCGGGCATCTCGCGCGCGAGCTCGCTGATGGGCCGCGGCGTGCGAATGCCCGCGACCACGTCCTCGCCCTGGGCGTTCACCAGGTACTCGCCGTAGAGCGCCCGTTCGCCGGTCGAGGGGTTGCGGCTGAAGGCAACGCCGGTCGCGCTCGTGTTCCCGAGGTTCCCGAAGACCATGGTCTGAACGTTCACGGCGGTGCCGAGGTCGTCGGGGATGCGGTTCAGCCGCCGGTAGTCGACGGCGCGGCGCCCGTTCCACGAGCGGAAGACAGCCGCGATGGCGCCTTCGAGCTGCGCCATGGGGTCGGACGGGAACGCCTGGTCCGTCTCTTCGCGGATGATCGCCTCGAAGCGCTGCGTGATGGCTTCGAGCTCCTCCGCGGCGAGGTCCTGGTCCTGGCGCTGCCCGTTGCCCTTCGCGTCGTGCATCACCTCTTCGAAGCGGCCGCCATCGACCCCGAGGACGATCTTGCCGTAGAGCTGGACGAACCGGCGGTGGGCATCGGCGGCGAAACGCCGGTCGCCGGTGAGGCGCGCGAGCCCCTCAACGGTCTCGCGGTTCAGGCCCAGGTTGAGGACGGTGTCCATCATGCCGGGCATCGAGAACTTTGCGCCCGAGCGGACCGAAAGGAGGAGCGGGTTCTCCGGGTCGCCGAAACGCTTCCCGGTCGCCGTCTCGACATCGCGGAGGGCCGCGGCGGCCTGGTCCATCATGCCCTCGGGGAAGCGGCCCGTGGCCGAGAAGGCGTTGCAGGCCTCGGTGGTAATGGTGAACCCGGGCGGTACGGGGGCGCCGACCCTCGTCATCTCGGCGAGGCCCGCGCCCTTGCCGCCCAGCAGGTCGCGCATCGTGCCATCGCCTTCGCGAAAGAGATAGACGTACTTTGTGGTCACTGGCTTTCCCTTCTCGTGGCGCGCACACCCGCCGTGTGCGCATGGTTCCCCTGGCCGCGGCGTGCGGCTGCTCCGCCCCGGGACTACGCGCCGTTCGCGCCGCGAAGATCGATCACCTTCCAGCGTGCAACCATTCGCACGCCGCTGACCATTCCCCGTGCGAAACCGCCGCACGGCCCGGAAGCGGCCGCCCGATCCGTGAACGTTCCCGTTACCCGCTCAGCCCGCGAGGCCGAGCTGTTCGGCGACTCGCCGCAGCGCCGGGGACTGTTCGATGGCATAGGGCTCCGCGGCCGCTTCGAGCGCCCGCAGGCGCGCCGGGAGCGATTCGATGCCCGCCAGCGCCCGGGCTCGCGCCGTAGCCAGCGGCTCGCGCGGCTCAACGCGCTGGCCGCGGTGCACCGTGCGGCGGAGCAGCGGGCGGCCGCCGGGCGGCGGCTCGTCCGCGAGGGCAAGGACGTCGCGGCGGATCTCGCCGCCCTCCTCGAACCGGTAGATTTGCTTCGCGCCCGGCACCGTCGCCTTCCCGGGCGAGCGCTTCATTTTCGGGCCCTGCTCATCGGCGACGAGCTTGTAGACGACACCCAGCGACGGCACATCGCCGCCCGTCCCGAGCTGCGTCCCCACGCCAAAGGCGTCGATCGGTGCGCCCGCTTCGAGGAGGGCCGCGATGCGGTACTCGTCGAGGTCGCCCGACACGAAGATCTGCACGCCGGGGAAGCCGGACTCGTCGAGCACCCGGCGGACCGCGCGCGAGAGTTCGGCAAGGTCGCCGGAATCGATGCGAACGGCCCGCGCGCGCACCCGGTCGCCCATTTCGCGCATAACCTTCACGGCGCGGCGCGCGCCCTCGATGGTGTCGTACGTATCGATGAGGAGCGTGGTGTCGCGGGGGTAGCTTGCAAGGAAGCACTCGAACGCCTCGGTTTCGCGCTCAAAGGACATGACGTAGGAGTGGGCCATGGTGCCGCTGAGGGGCAGCCCGTACCGCTGGCCGGCGAGCACGTTCGAGGTCGCCGCCGCACCGCCGGCGTAGCTGGCATACGCCGCCTTCACCGCCGCATCGCGCCCGTGGTCGCGGCGCGGCGAAAAGTCGGCGAACGGCCGGCCCTGGCAGGCGATGGTAACGCGGGCCGCCTTCGAGGCCACGAGCGACTGGAAACCGACCGTGTTCAGCAGGAGCGTTTCGACCATCTGCGCCTCGATGAGCGGCGCGATCACGCGGAGCACGGGCTCATCGTCGAAGAAGAGCTCCCCTTCGGGCAGCGCCCAGAGGTCCCCCGTGAAGCGAAAATCCGCGAGATACGCCAGGAACTGCTCGTCGAACATGCCGAGGGAGCGCAGGTAGCCGATTTCGTCCTCCTGGAAGGCGAACCCGGCGAGGTAGTCGGCGGCGTCTTCGGTGCCACAGGCCACAAGGAAGTTCCGGCCCTCGGGGAGCTCGCGCGCGAAGAGCTCGAACGTGGCCTCGCCGCCCATGCCGTGCGAGAAGTAGCTCGCGGCCATCGTGAGCTCATAGAGGTCGGTGAGGAGCGCCGGGGCGGGCGGCTCCGCCGGCGCCTGCTCGTGCGGGCGGCTGTTGCCCGGGGCCATCTCCGTCATTCGATCACGGCGCCGGCGCCGCGCATGGCCTCGAGCGCCCGCAGCCCGTCGCCGTCCTGGAGGTTCACGGCCCGTACGCCGTCCTCCAGCACGATAGGTTCGAAGCCGAGCCGGGCCGCGTCGATCACCGTCTCCTTCACGCAGTAGTCCGTCGCGAGCCCCGCCACCACAACGCGGTGGATGCCGCGCTCCCGCAGCAGCCCCTCGAGCGCCGTGGGCTTCGTGTCGCCGGTTTCGGGGTCGCGCACGGTGAACGCCGAGTAGCCGTCTTCGCCGCCCGTGCCCTTGCGGATCACCGGCTCCTGTTCGACCCGCAGGCCGGGGTGGAACGCGGCGCCCCAGGTGTCCTGCACGCAGTGGACGGGCCAGATCCCACCGTCCCTGGCGAAGTGCGGCGTCTCGAGCGGGTGCCAGTCCTGGCTATAGACGACGAGCGCGCCGGCGGCGCGGGCCCGTTCGCGTTCGAGGTTCACGAAGGGCACGACATCCTCGCCGCCACGGACGTAGAGGCTGCCCGCGGGGTCGGCGAAATCGTTCTGGACATCCACAATGATCAGCGCCGTCTGGCTGTCGTACTCGACCATGTACCGACTATACCGGCCCGCGCGGCCGTGAGCTTCGGGCGGGCCGCCAGCGTGTGACGGGAATCGATCGGCTGGCCTGGACCGAGCGGTAAAGACGCCTGTGAAGAACTCGCACGGGGGATTGTCAGGAGATTACAACCACCCTTAAGGGTGGTAGAGTGCAGCGCGCGGCCCTACGGGCCGTGAAGGAAGTTCGATGAAGAGCCGGGTTGCGCGACGGCGTCCTGCCGCGGCCCCTCCACCGCGCACGGTTCGCCAGGAACCTTCGACGTTCGCACCACAGCAGGGCCTTCTCGCGCTTCAGCAGATCGCGGGCAACCAGGCCGTGCAGCGGCTCATTGCCAGCGGCACGATTCAGCGCGATCACCATCTGCCGCAGTTCCGGCAGGGCGGCGGCGCCACGACCGTGCCCGTGCCCCCACCCACGGTGAGCCGGCCGCCAAACCGGCCACCTCCACCGGTGCCTGGCGGCACAACGAGCAGCCGGCCACCCAACCGGCCGCCTCCACCTGTGCCGCTTACCGGCAGCAGGCCGCCGAATCGGCCGCCCCCACCTGTGCCCGGCGGCCGCAGGCCACCGAACCGGCCACCACCCCTTACGCCGCCCGAGCAGCGGGCCCTCGACGCGCTCGGCAAATCGCCCGAGGTGTGGGCCGACGAAGCGATCACCGAGGCGTACACCGCGACCGACGCCGGGATCAAGACGCTCAACGCCGCGGCGAAAACGCGCCTGGGCTCCGGGGGCATCACGCCCATCGCCGACGCCGCGACCACCAACGGCATGGACCGCCTCATCGAGTCTCTCGTGACGGACGCGATGGGCAAGGTCGTGACCGAAATCGTCGGCAAGAAGGACCGCCACGGGAAGCTCGTGAAGGACAAACCCGTGTTCGGTAAAGCGCAGTTCGACGAACAGCGTTTCGGCGCGCTGCTCCCGACGATCGACACGGCCCTTACGGCGCGCGGCTCGGCGCCAACGTCGCCGGGTTCGAAGACGCCTGCCAAAGACGAGTACGTGAAGATGGCCGCGCGGACCATTACGGACCCGAAGAAGCGGGAGGAGCTGCTGAAGAAGGCGGGCCTGGCGGCCGCGCAGAAAGGCGCCGAAACGGCGCTGAAGAAGGCCGGCCCGGTGCTGAACGAGGCGAACACCCACAAGCCGGCGCTGCAGTCGGCGGCGAGCGGCGCCGTGCGCGAAGTCTTCGAGGCCCAGATCCAGACCAACATGGCCAGTTTCTCCCGCGACCTGGAGAGCGCGAAGCTGCTGAGAAAGGCGTTCGACGCCGGGCGCGACCGCCGCGACATCATCAGCAACGCGGAGCGGATCAAGATACGCTCCGAGGATCGCGCCAGCCCGGGAGCACTGGACGCCATCGAAGCGCTCGGCGTCGATGCAGCCGAGGCGGCCGTCAACGAGAAGGTCGCCGAACTGGCGCCAAAGGCCGGCGCCGCCCTGCAGAGCCACCTCACGAAGAACCTGACCGCGCTGCAGACCATTACGGCGGCCGCCAGCACCGAGACCGACCGCCTGATGCAGGACCCGGCCTTCGCGAAACGGGCCGCCGAAGAGGCGATCAACGAGACCCTGAGCGGCAAGCTCGACTCGGGCCTGAAGCACATCGGCAAGATCTGCGGCAAGGGCAAGCGCCCCGGCGACACCCGCAAGATCGACCTCATCATCCGCGTGCCGGTGGACCCGACGGCCACGGGCTTCATCGGCTTCCAGGTGCGCGCCACCTCGAAGCGGAACGACGACCTGAGCCTGAACATGCACGCCGAACTGAACATCATCGGCGGCGCCAAGGTGCCGGGCATCGATGTCGAGGCGATGGGCCAGCTCGGCGGGTACTTCGACCTGAAGGTCGCCCACGACCCCACCGGCCAGCGGAAGGACGGCCAGCAGGCAGGCAACCTGCTGAGCTACGCGCTCTACCGCCGGTTCCAGGAGAGCAAGGTCATTCCGCAGGCCTTCGTCGACTGGATCTGGGGTATGGGCGGCAAGTCGAAGGAAGGCTCGGAAAGCACCTCGGACGCGAAGCGCCGCGAGGCCGAACTCTGGGGGAAGGCCCAGGAGGAAGGCTTCGCCGAGGGCGACTGGGTGGAGACCGGCGCGCTCGCCGGAGGCCGCGCGAAGGCGGGCATCCAGGCAGGCGGCGGCAAAGTCGGCGTCAAGGGAGGCATCGGCGTGCTCACGGGCACGCGCTACGACAAGAAGACGATCGCCGAAGGGCGCGAGAAGGCCGAGAAGCGGTCGGGCCGCGAAGCGCGCATGACAAAGCTTGGGCGCGGCGTCACCACCCTTCGCGCCGACGCATCCGCCACCGTCGGCCCGCTGACGGGCGGCGCCGACTTCAGCGTGACCTTCCGCGACCAGCCGAAGGAAAGCGAAGACACGGTGCTGAGCGCGAACCTGACGCTCTTCCTCCAGGGCATGGTGATGAAGAAGGCGATGTTCGGCGACCCGGCCGAAGCCGCCCTTCGCCTCGCCACCTGGCTCGCCGAGCTTGGCCTCCTCGGCCAGAAGGTGATCGACACCGCGGACGAGCGGATGCGCGGTATGGAGCGGGTGAAGCCCGGCCTGAGCGAGGCGAAACTGGCCTACAAGGGGAGGAGACTCGGCATGGAGGGCTTCTCGACCGCCTCGTCGCTGTTCACGGGCCAGTGGCAGGCGCAGCACGAGTTGTTCGAGCAGGCCCAGGCGCTCCAGGAAGGCTCCTTCACCATCGGGGAGGTGGGGAGCAAGATCGGGGAGACCGCCCAGAACGTCGGCAGCGGCGTGTCCGGAGGCGCGCAGGGCATCCCGGGGCTGTTTGGCGCGATCGGGCCTTCCGTCCGGGGGCTCAACGGTGGGCCCATGCAGGAGCAGCTCGGCAACATCCA
>JBLNCO010000026.1:0-5924 GCA_050260715.1 Hyphomicrobiales bacterium
GCCCGACGCCACCGACCGGCTGCTGTTCAGGACGCGCAACTCCCGCCTCTGGGACGAACCGGCGTTCTCGCGCGACTTCATCGGCCTGACGGTTGGCGCCGCGATGGCCCTGCTCCGCCGCGGCGTGCGGCTCGTGGGCATCGACTACCTCTCGATCGCACCGTTCGGGGACCCGGCGCCCACGCACCGCGCGCTGCTCGAAGCCGGGGCGGTCATTCTCGAAGGGCTCGACCTGCGACACGTGGACCCCGGCCTCTACGAGCTCGTGTGTCTGCCGCTGCTCATCCCCGGTTCCGATGGCGCGCCCACCCGGGCGTTGCTCCGCCGGGCGGGCGCTCATGGGTAGCGGGCCAGGTCAGCGCTGGTAGCGGTAGCCGATTCCCCACACCGTCTGGATCGCCTCCGACTGCGGCCCGAGCTTCTTGCGCAGCCGCTGGATGTGCGTGTCGACGGTGCGATCAGTGACCTCGTACTCGTTCTTCCAGATGCGGTCGAGGAGCTCGTCGCGGCTGAAGGGGCGGCCCGGGTTCTGTGTGAACAGCGCGAGCAGGTCGAACTCCTTCGGCGTCAACTCCACGTCCTCGCCATCGACGGTGACGCGCCGCATTTCGATGTCGACGTGGATGCCCCGTTGGGGCGTTTCGCCCTCGCTGCTCTGCTCGGGTGCGTCGTAGCGAAGGTGGCCCGGGTCGCTGCCGCCGGTAGTGGGCTCGGGTTGGGCGGACGGCGCCCCCGCGCCCGCGGTGGTCTCGGCGATGGCGGGCAGCAGGGCCGCCGGTGCGGGTGCGGCGGCGGCTGGTTCGGCAGTGCGCCCCCGCAGCTTCTGGTCGATGAACCAGTGCAGTGCGATGAAGGGCAGCCACGCCAGCAGCGGCCAGTAGAACCACCAGTTATCCGAGTAGGCGGCGTCGATGATGAACAGCCCGAGATTCGTCACCTTGAAGAGCCCGACGTGGAGCCCGAAGAAGCCGCGGAGCAGGTAGCCGCCGTGCATGGCCAGCGGGAACGCCAGCCCCCAGATCACGTACAGCGACCACCAGACGTCGGGCGTCGTGAGCCCGTTCGTGACCAGGAAGAAGAACGAAAGGAAGAAGGCGACGGAGGAGTGCCAGCCGAAGACGCGCAGCTGGGTCCACTGGGTGCGCACCTCGTCGGGCGTCAGCTGGCCCGTGAAGCGCAGGCCCTGCCAGTGGAACGCGGCCCTGGCGGCCCGTTCGATCCCCTCGCCCGTGGGTGCGGGCGCTTCGCCGCCCTGCCCGAGGAACCCGCGCGCGACCTGCCCTGAAAGGAACGCGGCGCCGTTGATCGCGTGGAAGGCGAGCGGCAGGAGCACGATGCCCAGCGGTGTGAAGATCGCCCCTTCGTACCAGTGGTCGATCCGCCAGAAACCGAAGTTCATGGCGCCGTCGGAGCCAAGCTCGGCGGTGAAGGGCAGGGTGATCATCTGGACCGGGATGCTGATCAGCGCCGTGACGAGCACGAAGGAGGCGACCCCCAGCGGGAAGCGCAGCAGCAGAAATGCGAAGATCCGCCACGTGAGCGGGTTCGCGAGACGCGCGCGGATGCGTTCCCACGCGCCATGGATCTGTCGCTCGTGCGCGAACGCCGGCGAGGAGATGTGCGTGCCAAGCAGGCGATTGGCGAGGGCGGATTCGAACCGCGCGACGTAGCACCACGCATACATCGTGCCTACCAGCAGCGGCAGCCCGACGAGCGTCACGGCGAGCCCGCCGCCCAATGCCACGAGCGTCACGAGCGCAACGAAATAGGCGACGCCCAGGGGGAACGCCAGCAGCAGGTAGGCGATGTTCAGGTAGGTCTGCGGCCGCAGGAACACCCCCAGGTACCAGTCGCTGGCGATGCGCGGCGGCGGCCCTCCAGGGCGGGGCGGAGGCGTGCCCCGTTGCGCTATTCCGGTCATTGGCTCCGTCATCAGCTCCATATTCGCACCTTCCGCCGTAGGGGGATCGTTCGGAACGTACGGGAGAGGTGTGAACTCGGTCCCGCGGAGATGTCACAAAAGTGTCACGGCACCCGGTTTCGAATCTGCGCGCCTCCGCGAAGCCCCGATCTGTGGTGTGGTTCACATCGGGTTGCGTTGGCGCGCCCGGGCGCGCCTTACCCACGCCGCGGGTAGCATTGGCCGCACCATGCGCCCGGAGAGAGCCATGCCCGAACCCGTCGTCCTCGTCGAAACCAGCGACCGGATCACCACCGTCACCCTGAACCGGCCATCGGCGATGAACGCGTTGTCCATGGAGCTGCGCAGCGAGCTGACGGCGGCCTTCCAGCGGCTCAAGGACGACCCGGCGACGGAGGTCATCATCCTCACTGGCGCCGGCCGGGCGTTCTGCGCGGGCCTCGACCTCAAGGAGCTCGGCGGCGAAACCGGCAACGCGCCCGCCGGCCAGCGAGCCGCGACGAACGCCGACATCGCGGCGGCGATGATGGCCTGCCCGCAGCCGATTATCGCGGCCATCAACGGCGTCGCGATCACGGGCGGCTTCGAGCTGGCGCTCGCCTGCGACATCCTCATTGGTTCAACCGAGGCGCGCTTCGCCGACACCCACGCGCGGGTGGGCATCATGCCCGGCTGGGGGCTGAGCCAGCGGCTCCCCCGGCTCATCGGCATTTCGCGCGCCAAGGAGCTGTCGCTCACGGGCAACTTCCTCGCTGCGGAGCGCGCCGAGCGCTGGGGGCTGCTCAACCACGTGGTAGCGCCGGACGAGCTGCTGCCGTTCTGCCGCCAGCTGGCGCAGGACATGCTCACATGCGCGCCGGGCATGGTGCAGAGCTACAAGCGCGTCATCGACGACGGGTACGCGACCACCTTCGGCGAAGGCCTCGAGCTCGAAGTGGCCCGATCGCGCGAGCACATGCGCGGCGTTACCCCCGAGCAGGTAAAATCGCGGCGGATAGGCATCCAGGAACGGGGGCGAGCGCAAACGAGCGAATGATCCCGGAAGACGATGGCCTGGAGGCGGCGCCTGTCCTGCGCCGCATGCACGCTGTCCCCGCGTACCGTGAATTCGGTTTGCGCTTCACCGATGCGGGACGGGGTTGGGCCGAGCTGACGTTCGAGCCCTGCGAAAAGGCGAACAACTTCTACGGCTTCGTCCACGGCGGTGTCTGGCTGCTCGCGGCCGATTCGGCCATGGGCGGCGCGCTCGCCACGCTCGCGACCGAGCAGGACCAGGTCATCACGACGCAGCTCGACTTCCGCTGGCTCCACCGCTTCGGAGGCGAAGTTGCGGTCGCGCGGGGCCGCGTCCGGCACCGGGGCCGCAGCGTCTGCCACTGCGACGTCGAGTTCACGGACGAAGACGGTAAGCCCTTCGCCGCCGGGAGCGGCACCTACGTGGTCATGCGCCCCGAGGCTGGGGGCGAATCCTCGCCCGGGTAGGTCACGCGGCCCTCGTGCACGACCGCGAACGCGGTCATGCGGTGCGCCTTGGCCCGCCCGATACCGCTGATTTCGAACGACGGCATACCCCGCGCGAGCAGCGCGTCGGCGACGAGCGAGCGGTGGCAGCGGAACGGGTTGCCCTCGGCGCACATGATGGCCACGCGGCGTTCGCGGCCTGCCCGCATGAGCTCGTCGAGGCCCGCCTGGAACTCGGGCGTCTGCATGTAGTCGGCGTAGCCGCGGAAGCTGTCGTTGCGCCACGCGCCGTTCGGGCTGTCGCGCCGCGGCTTGCGCAGGCCGCCCAGCGCCGCCACGTGCCGGTATGCGATGCCCGCTGCCGGCAGCGCGGCCTCGAGGGAGTCGCGGGCGAACTGCGGGTTCGCGCGCGAGCGGGGGATGGTCCGCGTGTCCCAGAGTTCCTGCACCCCAACGCCGCGGATGAGCTCGATGAACGTGTCGAGGCTGCGGGTCGAATGGCCGACCGTGAAGATGGCCGGGCCGGCGGGCGCGGGATCAGCCATGCCCGCATCGTACCCCGGCCGCGTCAGGGACCGGCCGCGACGCCGCCCGCTGTAGGTTCTGCGGCCGCGGCCGGGGACGGCCGATCGAGCAGGTCGAAGCAGTGTGCGAGCACCTCGCCGACCGGTGCCAGGTCGGCGAACGAGCGCGGATGGTCGCAGCGGCCGGTGAGGACGTTCGCGCCGCATTCGGGGCAGTTCACCCGCCACGAAAGCACCGGCCGATGGCTGTCGCGGGTCATGGGGTCGGCGTTGACCAGGTTGCCGCACCAGTAGATCCCAACGGTCGGCGTCCCGACAGCTTCGGCGAGGTGCAGCGGGCCGGAGTCGTTCGCGACCAGCAGGCGTGCGCTCGCCAGCAGCCCCACGAGCCCGCCGAGCGAGAGCCGCCCGGCGAGGTTGCGGACGGGGACCCCGAGCCCTGCGGTGATCTGTTCGGCGATCCGTTCGTCTTCGCCCGCGCCGCCGACTACCGCGACATCGAACCCGGCGCCCGCGAGCGCCCGTGCGACCTCGCGGAAGTGCTCCGGCGGCCAGCGGCGGCGGACGTCCCCGGCGCCGGGATGGATCGCCACGAGCCGGCCGCTGCGGATGGCCGCCGACGCCTCGGCGCGGTCGGCGGCGCGAACCGCCAGCCGTGGTGTCAGCGTGGTGGGTGTGGCCCCCGCGAGGGCCGCCGCTTCGAGCATGCGCAGGATCTCGGGCTGCCAGTACACGTACCGCACCCAGCGGTCGAGCGGTGCCGCGCCAGGCGCACGCAGGCCAATCGAGAAGCCGGGCGACATCGCGTCCACGAACGGGTTCGAATACTGGCCCCCGCCGTGAATCTGAACGGCGAGGTCGAAGCGCTCGCCACGGAGCTCGGCGAGGCAGGCCTCGAGCTCCGCCTGGTCCGTAGGGTACGTTTCGTGTTCGCCCACGCCGGCGATTTTCGGAAGCGCGATCACCCGGTCGACGGGTCCAGGACGGCCCCGCAGGAAATCGCGGTGCCACGGCTTCCCGAGGAGCACCAGTTCGGCTTCGGGGAAGCGGGCGCGCAGGGCTTCGAGCGCCGGAAGCGCAAAAACGAAGTCGCCGACCGCGTTGGCGCGCAGGACGGCGACGTTGCGTGGACGAGACGGGAGTTCGGGCACCAGAGGGTGCGACGTCAGGCGGCCGTGCGCGGGCGCTCCGCCCGGCCGGCGGGGCGCCGGCGGTTGCGGTAGTTCACCGGCTCCACCCGCGGATGCGCGGTCGCACGAACCTGGCCGTGGAAGCGCTGCGCGTGCATTTCCATCCAGGCGGCCTCGATTTCGGGGCTCGCCGAAAAGCGCGCGGTGCAGCGGGTGCACGTAACCATGACCACACTCCTTTCTCGCGGCCCGACCAACCGAACTCGTGGCGGCGGTGGGACGGGGACGTACCCGGCGCCTTTTGGCGATCGTAGCCGAAGGGGCGTGGACTTCTCCTCGAAGCCGCCCCGGCTCTTCATCGCAAGGGCGTAACAGCGCCGTGCGCGGAACTTCTGTTACTGCACGATGACCGTGCCCGCCATCGTCGTGGGATGCAGCGCGCAGTAGAAGGCGTACGTGCCAGCCGAACCGAACGTGAAGGATGCGGAGGCGTCAGCGCCGATATCCGAGTTCAGGAGGCCCTGTACCACGACGTTGTGCGTCCCGCTCCAGGTCCAGGTCACGGTCGACCCGGGAGTCACCGTCACGCTGCTCGGCGACCAGTACCAGTCGGAGCCGGAACGCTGCGATGTGACCGTCACCTGCATCGGCGCCGGTGGTGGCGTCGGGGTTGGTGGCGGAGGCGCCTGTGTCGGCGTTGGCGGTACCTGCGTGGGGGTTGGCGGCGGCTGAGTCGCCGTCGCGGTGGCGGGCTCGCTGGCGGCCGGCGAGGGCGATGCCGCGGCACTCGCCGTCGCCGGGGCGGTTGCGCTCTTCGTGGCCGTGGCCTTCGCCGTGCTCGATGCGCTGGCGGAAGCGGTCACCGAGGGCGGCGTCGTCGGAGTGGCG
>JBLNCO010000027.1:0-6185 GCA_050260715.1 Hyphomicrobiales bacterium
GGGCGCTGGGCCCCCTACCGCCGTACCCGGTACCGCAGGTACACCTCGCTCGTCTCCTCGTTCGGCACCGCCGATACCAGTTGCAGGTGGGGCAGTTCTTCGCGGCGGAACGCGGCCGGGCCTTCGGCGGCGGTCAGGGTGTCGCGCCCGGCAACGACCACCGGCCCGAGCGTGAGGAAGTACTCGTCCACCACGCCCATGCGCCAAAGCTCCGCGTTCACCGTCGGGCCGCCTTCGACCAGCAGCACCTGCGCGCCGAGTTCGTGGCGCATGTGCTCGAGCATCGCCCCGAGCTCTCGCCCCGCCGGTACCAGGTGGACCGGCCGCCCGGTTGCCTCCAGCGCCTGCCGCCGTTCGGGGAGGGCGGTGTCGGAAAGATAGACGACCGCCGGGAAGTCCCGCGCGGTGAAGAACAGGCGGTCGAGCGGCAGGTTCCCCGAGCGCGAGATGGTTGCGGCGATGGGGAACCGCGGCTTGCCCCGTTCGATCCGCAGCGCCTCCAGCCCCTCGTCGCCCAGCCGGGAGGACGTCCCGCTCGCGCGCAGGGTCGATGCGCCGTTCATCACCACGTCGGCGTTCACCCGCAGTTCGCGCATCAGCCGCTGGTCGACCTTCGAGCCAATCCCCTGCTCGGTCCCTTCGATCACTACCTTGCCGTCGGCCGACATCACCATGTTCATCAGGATGTAGGGCCGGTCGCCGGGCGCCGGGGGCAGGTCGAGCGAGGTGTAGTCAGGCTTCACCAATTGTCGATTTTCGATTGCCGATTGCCGATTCCGCCACTCCGAACTCGCCGGCCGGGGGGGCGAAAGTCATTGGCGCCACCGAAGCGGTGGAATTCCAGCCAGAGTGGTCGCTCCCCCCGTAGCGTAAGTGTGACTATCACCGGCGTTCCCTCAGCGTCCCGCGGCCCACTTCCCTCCGCCACGACTCTGGGCTCGCCACGCTCCCGTTGCCCTTGCGCGAACTCGATGCACCCGCACTCGTCCATGGTTCGCACGCGGAGGTCGGCCACCTGGCCCCGGATTGCGTCGCGCTCAGGAAACGGGACTTCGAGCAGTCGCCCCAACACCGAGCGTTCGTACTCGCCGAGCAGCCGCCAGCCACCGTCCTCACTCATGCCTCATGCCTCATGCCTCGCGGGGGCCCCCGCCTCTTGGCTTTCCACTCCTCACAGCAACCGGCGCCCGATGTACATCGCCAGCGAGAGCACGACCGACACGAGGATCATGGTCGTGATGGGCACATAGACGCGCGTGTTGCCGCTCGAATAGCGGATGTCGCCGGGTAGCCGACCGAACCACGAAAGCGCCCCCGTCATGAACACCAGCCCGAACACGACGGCAACGAGCCCGATGACGACGATGAGCAGCCCGATGGAACGATTGTCCATGACTCCAGACTAGCGGATGCGAGCCGCGGCGACGGTTTCAGGCGTAGTGATTCGGCGCTTCCGCGAGACGCCGTTCAACCAGCCACTCGGCCGCCTGCTCGGTCGATACCCCTTCCGCGCCGGCGATCTGGAACACCTCGCGCAAGGTCTTGCCGATGCCCAACAGCCGGTGCTGCAGCTGCTCCTCGCTCCACCCCATCTCTTCGATGCACAACCCGTGGAGCACGCCGCCGGCGTTAATGATGTAGTCGGGCGCGTAAAGGATGCCCCGGGCGCCGAGCAGCGCCGCGTCTTCGTCGCGAAGCAGCTGGTTGTTCGCCGCGCCCGCGACCACGGCGCAGCGCAGCCGCGGGATGGTGTCGCTCGATAGCACACCGCCGAGCGCGCAGGGCGCCAGCACGTCGCACTCCGTTTCGAGCGCCCGCGACGCCGGCACGGCGATTGCGCCGAGCGACTGCACCGTCTCGCGCACGCGCTCGCCGTCGACGTCCGAGACCATGACGCGGGCGCCCGCCTTCACCAGGTGCGCCGCAAGCCGCCGGCCGACATCGCCCACGCCCTGGACCAGCACCTTCCTGCCGGTGAGGTCGGAGGAGCCGGTCAGGTGCTCGAGCGCAGCCTGGATGCCGTAGAACACGCCGCGAGCGGTCGCCGGCGCGGTGTTGCCCGAGCCGCCGTTCGCCACGCTCTTCCCGAACACGTACTGGCAGCGCTCCGCGATGATGTCCATGTCCGCTTCGCCGGTGTTGACATCGGGCGCGGTGTGGTACGTGCCGCCCAGCGACTGGACGAACTCGCCATACCGCAGCAGCAGTTCGCGGCGTTCCTCTCCCTCGGGAATGTGTGGCACGGCGAGCACCGCTTTCCCGCCGCCATAGTCGAGCCCGCACCCCGCGAGCTTGCGCGTCATCGCCGATGACAGCCGGAGCGCGTCGCGCAGGCCCGCGCGCGGGCGCCCCTACGTCTTCAGGCGCGTGCCGCCCGCCGCCGGGCCAGGCCGCGTCGAATGCACAGCGATGAACATCCACGCTCCGCTCGGCGCGTCGTAGCGCATGGCCACCTGCTCGCCGTCCCAGGAGCGGATCAGTTCTTCGAACACCTGACTCCCCCGCGGAGCGCCCTTTGCCTTGAGTGTCGGCCACCTTCACTTCCGGGGACAGCGCAACAGGCGACAGGCGCACGACTAACTCATTGCGAAGCGGGCGCCGCTTCCGCCGGCAGGTCGGATGCGGGGTCGAAGTTGCGGTAGTAGCAGGTGTCGTGGCCGGTGTGGCAGGTGGGCCCTTCGGGGCGCGCCAGCACCAGGAACGAGTTCGCCTCGCAGTTCTTCCGGATTTCCACCAGGTGCAGGCGGTTGCCGCTGGTCGCGCCCTTCTCCCAGAGCTCGTTCCGGCTGCGGCTCCAGAACGTCACGAGGCCTGTTGCGAAGGTGTGGGCGATGGCTTCGCGGTTCATCCAGCCGAGCATGAGCACCGCTTTTGAATCGGCGTCCTGCACCACGGCCGGGATGAGCCCACGCTCATCGAAGCGCATCACCGAGTATTCGTCGCTCACGCCAGCACCCCCTGCCGCTCGAGAAAAGCGTGCCACAGGCCGCGGTCCGCGGCGAACCTCGCCTCGAGTGGCGCACGAAAAGACGTCCGTTGACGCCGGTGGGATACTGGGAAAACGACGACCGGCGCCGGGCTGCTCGCGGCAGTGCCCACACCGCGGAGGTCGTCTCGTGGCCCGCTATCTCGTTGTTGCACACCAGACCGGCGCCAGCCCCGAACTGCGCCGCGCCATCGAGCGGCTCGTCAACGCCGAGCCCGAAGCCGAATTCGGCCTGCTTGTGCCCGCCACCCCGGTTTCGCACATGTTCACCTGGAACGACGGCGAAACGCTCGAAGTCGCGCAGCGTAACGCCCAGGCCGCCTCGGAGATGTTGCTCCACGCCGGTGCGAACGTGACGCGGACGGTCATCGGCTCCCGCGTGCCCCTCTCGGCTATCGACGACGAGGTGCGCGAAGGGCCGGGCTACGACGGCATCGTCATCTGCACGTTCCCGGCGGGCATGTCCCGCTGGCTGAAGCTCGACATCGTGAACCAGGCACGAAAGCGGACCGGCCTGCCGGTCACGCACGTGGTTGCGGACCCCACGCGCGCTCGTGCGCGCCCCGAGAACGCGGTGCCCACCGGCGGGATGGGCTGGCTCCAGCCGGAGCCGGCCCATCCCCGCCCGGGCGGGGATTCATCCGCCACGCCGCAGCCGTTGCGTTCGGGCGGCGGTACCGCGGTCGCCGAACGGCCGCGAACGGTCATCGGCGAGGAGGAAGTGGGTTCGCTCAACCTCCCACACGTCGAACGCGCAGACCTCCCCGAGGAGCTCCACGAGCTCTGGGACAAGCTCGACATGGGCGACGGCGTGGCCGACATCTTCCGCGTGATGGGGAATAACCCGGGGCTGCTTCGCACCTACGTGCAGATGCTGAACGCGCTCTGGCATGCGACGGGCATTGACCCGGCGACGCGCGAGCTGGCCATCCTCCGCGTGGCCTCCCTCTGCCGCAGCCAGTACCTCTGGCACAGCCACGTCCGCATCGCCCGGGAACACGGCGTCTCGGACGACCGCATCCGCGGGGTGAACCGCTGGCAGGCGAGCGAGCTCGCGCACTTCGACCGCCGCGACCGTGCGGTGTTCGCCTACGTCGATGCTGTGGTGAACCACTCGCCGGAGGTCCGCGAACGCCACGCCGTGCTCAGCGACTTCTTCCCGCTCGCCTCGATCATCGCCCTGAACCTGCTCGCGGGCTTCTACCAGATGACCGCCCAGTTCGCCGAGGCCATGGACCTGCAGACGGGCGAGCGGTTCATCGGGTGGGACCTCTATTAGGAGTGCCCGGTGCCCGGTGCCCGGTGCGCCGGACCGTTCTCGCTCGCGGGAAGGTCGTGGTGCGCAGCGGGCGGCCATCTGCCGCGTAGGCGCCCTGCGCCCTCCTCGCTTTCGGCGGCCGTTAGCAGAGCACCGCACTGTCCATTCGGCACTCGTTACTCGCCCCTCGGTACTCGGGCCTGGGCACTGGGAACTGGGCACTGGGCACTCGGCTGTAGGGCCCGCGCAGGGCCCTACAGCCGCACGGGTATCCCCCCTGCCGCCAGCTCTTCCTTGACCTGGCGGATGGCGTACGTGCCGAAGTGGAAGATGCTGGCCGCGAGGACGGCATCGGCGTGGCCCTCGGTGAGGGCTTCGGCCATGTGCTTCGGCCCGCCCGCGCCTCCCGAGGCGATGACCGGCACGCTCACGGCGTCGCTGACGGCGCGGAGCATCGGGATGTCGTAGCCCTTCTGGTGGCCGTCCGTGTCCATGCTCGTGACGAGCAGCTCGCCCGCGCCGCGTTCGACGGCCTCGCGCGCCCATTCCACCGCGTCCAGCCCGGTGGGGTTGCGGCCACCGTGGGTGAAGACCTCCCAGCGGCCCGGCTCGCCAGGCACGCGGCGGGCATCGATTGCGACCACGATGCACTGGCTCCCGAAGCGGTACGCGCCTTCGTTGATGAGGTCCGGCGTCTGGATCGCCGACGTGTTGATGCTCACCTTGTCGGCGCCCAGTTCGAGCATGACCTTCATGTCGCTCACGGCGCGGATGCCGCCCCCGACGGTGAACGGGATGAACACCTGGTCCGCGGTGGCCGCGACCATGTCGTAGGTCGTCGCGCGGTTGTCGGAGCTGGCGGTGATATCGAGGAACACGAGCTCGTCGGCGCCCTCGCGGTCGTACAGCTTCGCCAGCTCGACCGGGTCGCCGGCGTCGCGCAGCTCCACGAACGAGACGCCCTTCACCACGCGCCCCTGGTCCACGTCGAAGCAGGGAATGATCCGTCGGGTCAGCACTCCGTTATTGTCGCGGGGAAGCGGCGGCGCGTCGAACCAGTCTGGCGCGGGCGCTACTGGAACGCGGCGACCGCCACCGCGAGGTCAATCGCCCCTTCGTACAGCGCCTTGCCGACGATCGCGCCCTCGCAGCCGAGCTCGGCGAGGCGGTGGAGGTGCGCCATCTCGCTCACGCCCCCCGACGCCACGACAGGGACGTCCACCGCCGACACCATCTCGGCGATCGCGTCGAAGTTCGGGCCCTGCATCGCACCATCGCGGGATATGTCGGTGTACATGAGCCGCGGTACGCCCAGTTCGACCATCTGGCGCGCCAGGTCGAGGGCGTTTACTCCCGTGCCCTGCAGCCAGCCGTCGGTCATCACTTCGCCGTTGCGCGCATCGATCGAAACGACGACCCGCCAGGGGTAGCGGCGGCACGCTTCGCGCACGAGCTCCGGGTCGCGCACCGCGGCGCTGCCGAGCTGCACGCGCGTGGCGCCGAAGCCGACCGCCGCATCGAGCGCTTCGAGCGACCGGATGCCACCGGAGACCTCGATCGGGATGGCCACCGCCTCGCAGATCGCCGCCATTACCGCGCCGTTCGCGGGCGCGCCCGCCTTCGCGCCATCGAGGTCCACCACATGGATGAGCGGCGCGCCGAGCGCCTCCCAGTTCCGCGCCACGGCCACCGGATCGTCCGAGTAGGCCGTTTCGCGGCCATAGTCGCCCTGCACGAGACGGACGCAGCGGCCGCCACGCAAATCGATGGCGGGGATCACCTGGAAGGTCAGGATGCGCCTCCGGCGGCAGGGGCGGCAGCGGGGAACACCTGGGCGCCCGAACGTGCCCAGCGCAGGAAGTTCGCGTAGAGCCGCAGCCCGGTGTCGCCGCTTTTCTCCGGGTGGAACTGCGTCGCGACCACGTTGTCGCGCGCGACCAC
>JBLNCO010000028.1:0-5125 GCA_050260715.1 Hyphomicrobiales bacterium
GGAGGCCGACGCGGTCCTTGTTGCGGATGGCGGCAAGCGCGAGCACCGCCGCAATCTCCGCGGCGACATCGGCCTTGCTCCGGTTGAGCGAACCAGCGGACTGCGAGGCGCTGACATCGACCGCGAACATCACGGTCAGGTCGCGGTCCTCGCGGTAGCGGCGGATGAGCGGCTGGCCGGTGCGGGCGTACGCCTTCCAGTCGATGGTGCGGGGGTCGTCGCCGATGACGTAGGGCCGGAGCTCGTCGAATTCGAGGCCGCGTCCGCGGAAGACCGCCTTGTACTCACCGAGGAAGAGGTCGTTCACGAGGCGGCGGGCGCGGATTTCGATGGCACGCACCCGGCTGAGCAGTTCGGGCGGGATGCTGCCGGGCGCGGCGTCCGCCGCCGACCCTCCACCCGCCGTTCGCCTGCGCCGCCAGAACTTCACGAGCCCACCCCGTGCGTCATCGCGTTATGGTACGTCGATCCCTTCGAGAACGCGGTCAACGAGGTCGTCGGTGGTAAGCTCCTCCGCCTCGGCCTCGTAGGTGGTCACGATGCGGTGGCGAAGGACGTCGTGGGCGAGCGCCTTCACGTCGTCGGGAGTGGTGTAGGAGCGGCCCTGCAGGAACGCGTGGGCGCGGGCGGCCTGGGCGAGCGCCATGCTCGCGCGGGGCGAGGCGCCGAACCCGATGAGCGATTCGAGCTGCGGCAGGCGATAGGCCGCCGGGGTACGCGTCGCGTACACGAGCTGGACGATGTAGTCCTTCAGCGCCTCGTCGATGGCGACTTCGTGGACGGCCTGCCGGGCCGCGAGCACGTCCTGCCGCGAAGCCACGGCGTGGCTCGCCGGGGGTCCGCCGTTGAGCCCGATTTCGAGGATCTGGCGCTCTTCGTGGCGGGTCGGGTACTCGACCTTCACCTTGAGCAGGAAGCGGTCGAGCTGCGCTTCGGGGAGGGGATACGTGCCTTCCTGCTCGATGGGGTTCTGCGTTGCCATGACGAGGAACGGGTCGTCGAGCGGGAACGTCTGGCCGCCGATGCTGACCTGGCGCTCCTGCATGGCTTCGAGCAGGGCCGACTGCACTTTCGCCGGCGAGCGGTTCACCTCGTCGGCGAGCACGACGTTCGCGAAGAGCGGGCCGCGGCGCACGGTGAAGCTGGCATCGACCGGGTTGAAGACCTCGGTGCCGATGAGGTCGGCGGGCAGGAGGTCGGGGGTGAACTGGATGCGGACGTCGGTGAGGTCGAGCGCCCGAGCGAGCGTGGACACCGTGAGGGTCTTGGCGAGTCCGGGTACGCCCTCGACCAGGACGTGACCGTTGCAGAGCAGGCCGATGAGCAGCCGGTCGATCAGCAGGTCCTGGCCGACGATGACGCGGTGGACCTCGGCGCGCACCCGCGCAAGGGTGTCGGACGCCTCGGCCGCGCGTGACGAAAGGGAGCTGGTACCGGAGGTCATAGCGACTCCGCGCTGAGATCCCGCGGAGTATGTCCGCGTGCAACGGCTATTGTACGGTGCCTACGAAGCAGCCGGGCTAACCGGACGCGAACGGGGCGCGTTGCAGTTCGGCATCAATCCAGCGGTTGGATGGATCCGAACGCGAGCGAGGGACGTAGGGTCAGTCCAGCGGTGCGCGGGTGGTGTCGCCGGGGTCGTAGCTGGCCCGCGCGAACGCGAAGGCAACGACCGCACGGGCTCCTGCATCGAGCAGGACCCGGGCACATTCGTTGACGGTCGCGCCGCTGGTGATGACATCGTCGAGCAGTGCCACGCGCAGGCCGGAGAGTGGCGGACCCTCGTACGCGAAGGCGCCATCGACGTTCCGGCGGCGCTCCTGCAGGTGCTGGCCGACCTGCGTCGGCGTACGCCGCACGCGAGCCAGCGTGCCCGGACCGGCGGGCCACTGGAGCTCCGCGAGCAGCAGTTCCGCCTGGTTGAACCCGCGGTCGCGAACGCGGGAGCGATGGAGCGGCACCGCATACGCGACATCGAACGACCGGAGCGTCCGGAGGGGCTGCATGTGGCGCGCCATCAGCGGGACGAGCGGCCGCACCCGGCGGTACTTGAGCCCGTGGACCACGCGCCGTGCCGGGCCGTCCATTTCGAATGCCGCCGAGGCGCCTTCGAGCACCCAGCCGAGGCAGCGCGGGCAGTTCAGCGGGCCGTCCCAGGCTGCGGCGCAGTTCGGGCACCGGCCTTCGCCGGTGGCCGGCGGGAGCCCGGCCGCGCAGGGCGCGCAGAGCGGCTCGCCGAAGCGGCCGCAGGCGACACAGCGCGGCGGGAAGAGCAGGTCGAGCCCGGCTTCGAGGACGGAGCGGAGGTGTGGGGCGGCAGGCACGGCGGTATTCCAGCGGCGCCGGCCTTCCCATGCAAGCGCCGGGGTTCGGCTACAATCGAAGGCGATGCAGGTGACCGTTCTCTTCTTCGCGTCCGTGGCGGAGGCGGCGGGTACGCGGAGGCTCGAATTTCCGCTGCACGACGGCGAGACCGTGGCGGCGGTGCGCGATCGGCTGGTCGAGCAGCTGCCGGCGCTGAAGCGATTCGTGCCGAACCTCATGTACGCCGTGAACGAAGAGTACGTCCGCGAAACGGACATGGTGCCCGGGGGCGCCACGCTGGCACTCATTCCCCCGGTTTCGGGAGGATGACGTGCTGATCCGCGTGACCGACGAAGAGCTGCGCACCGAGGAGGCCGTTGCGGCCGTCGCTTCGCCCGAAGCGGGCGCGATCAACGTATTCCTGGGCGTGGTGCGTAACAACAACCTGGGCCGCGCGGTCAGCCACCTCGAATACGAGGCCTACCCTTCGATGGCCGAGAAGGTGATGCGCGAAATCGCCGAGGAAGCGAAGGAGCGTTTCGGGCTGCTCGATTGCGCGGTCCTGCATCGCACCGGCCGGCTCGCGATCGGCGAGACGAGCCTGCTCATCACCGTCAGCTCCGGTCACCGGGCGGAGTCGTTCGAAGGTGGTCACTGGCTGGTGAACGAGGTCAAGAAGCGCGTGCCGGTGTGGAAGAAGGAAGTCTGGGAGGACGGCGAGGAGTGGATCGAGGGTCCCGAATCGCTGGGGCTGCAGCAGGCCCCTGCGGGCATTCGGCAGGCGTAGCGAGGGCGGCATGACGAGTCACCCGCACGCCTTCAGCCGGTACTGCATGCACTGCGGCCAGCGCCTCACGACGGCCGTCCCCGAAGGCGACACCAAACGGCGCTTTGTGTGCATGGATTGCGGCTTCGTGCACTACATCAACCCACGTCCCGTGGCAGGGACCATCCCCGTGCGCGAAGACGGCCGCCTGCTGCTCGTGCGGCGAGCGATCGAACCGCGCATCGGCTCGTGGGTGTTCCCCGGCGGGTTCATGGACGTGGGCGAAACGGCCGAAGAGGCAGCGGCCCGCGAAACCCGCGAGGAGGCGAACCTGCAGGTCGCGGACCTGGCGCTGATCGGCGTGTACACACGCCCCGGCCCCGGCGTGGTCGTCATCGTCTACGAGGCGCGCGCCGTGGGCGAAGCGGCCGCGGGCGACGAGTGCAGCGAAATCGCGTGGTTCGCAGCCGGCGAAATCCCCTGGGAAGAGCTCGCGTTCGATTCGACGGTATGGGCGCTGCAGGACTGGGCGCGGCGGCACGGCTACCCGGCGCCGGAAGTTACCCTGCCTGCCTGACCTCGAAGCGATACCCGCTCCCGCGCACCGTCCGGACGTTTCGCGCCCCCGCGGTCGAGTGCAGCTTGCGCCGGATGTTCGAAACGTGGCGGCGAAGGATCTGCAGGTGCCGCTCGTCGGCGGCCACGCCCCAGCTCCGCTCGATGATCTCGCTCGCGGTCACGGTGCGGTTCGGCCGGGCCAGCAGGATGGCGAGGATTTCGCACTCGCGCTCCGTGAGCGGGATCTCGAGTTCGGCGAGACGAAGCACGCCACGAATGGGGTCGAGCTCGAACGGCCCGGCGATGACCAGTTCGGCGCCTGAGGTGCCCTCGCGCGCCAGCTCCTTCATGCGGCGGCGAACCTCGGGTGATTCGAGCGTGCCCCGGGCGAGGCCGTCGATTTCGGGCCGGAAGCAGCCGGGCACGGCGAAGCCGGGCTTCGTGGGGTCCATCACGTAGAGGATGGGCACGAGCCGCCAGCGCCGTTCCTGCTGGATGGCCGTCGCGAAACGCTGCTGCTGCTCGACGGTCATGCCCGCGAGCACAAGCAGGTCGAACACGCGGGCGCTGGCGTCGCGGAGGATCGCCTCGGGGCTGGCTGCGACTTCGACCGCAAGCTGGTCACCGAGGAGATGCCGCCCCTGGAGGGCAGGCGGGGTCCCGGGCGCAACGGCGAGTACGGTCGGCAAGACGGAGCCTCCGATGAGCTGGCGGAAGAGCCGGCACCGCCCCGCTCGCGGCACTACACGAATGGTAGGCGAGCCGCTCTGGCACGAGGGATAGGGAGTTCCCCTCGGAAGGCGAGGCCGGGCGCCCGCATCAGCGGCGGGCGCCTACGTAAGGGCCCGGTCTAGAGGCCGTGCTCGAGGATCTTGCGGGCCACTTCGTGAGGGTCGGGGTGATATTCGCCCCGTTCGATCTGCGCCTTCAGCTGCCGTACGCGCTCGGCGCGCGTCTCGCGGGCCGCCTCCACAGCCGCGCGGGCGCGTGCGAGCTCGCGTGCGCCCTCGCTGATGCCGGACGAATCGACAGGTTCCGGGGTACTTTCGGCACGCGTCGCCGCTCGTTCGCGCGCCTGGCTGAAGTCGTAGATCACCGCGCCTGTCCCCTGGCTGCCGGAGCTCCTGCGAATGTCTGCCATGTGTTACCTCGAATCGATACTAGAGCCGCGGGGGCGACGCGGGCAAACGTGGGCGTTCAAATCAATTCTCCCGTCACCACCAGCCGGTGGCGAAGGTCGTGTGTACAGGTGATGAGCGTCACCAGCGAGCGATGGTCGGAGCGGAGCAACCGGGTGGCGTTCGGGCTGACCACGCGAATGTCGGTGACACGGTACTGGTAGAGGCGCTCGCCGGCATAGACGTCCACGACGTCACCGGGCTGCACGTTGTCCAGCGTGGAGAAGACGGCGAGGTTGTCGGGGTCGGCGACGGACACATGGCCCGTCAGGACCATGTTCCCCGGCTGGCCCGGGCGGGCGGAATCGAGATGATGTCC
>JBLNCO010000029.1:0-11090 GCA_050260715.1 Hyphomicrobiales bacterium
GAGGACTACACCAAGACGCAGTACTGGTCCCCACACGCGTGGGGGTGAACCGGCGCTTGCTCGCATTCTCGAACTGTTACCCGACTGGTCCCCACACGCGTGGGGGTGAACCGCGACGTAGTGCAGTTCCGCCCACGAGGGCGTGCTGGTCCCCACACGCGTGGGGGTGAACCGAACATCTCGGATGCGGGAGGGAACGTCTACAGCTGGTCCCCACACGCGTGGGGGTGAACCGCGACGTAGTGCAGTTCCGCCCACGAGGGCGTGCTGGTCCCCACACGCGTGGGGGTGAACCGGTGGCTGGATCTACCGGCCGGACGCAGCCCTGCTGGTCCCCACACGCGTGGGGGTGAACCGGCGAGACCCGGAGGGGTGGGGCACCCCCGGGGCTGGTCCCCACACGCGTGGGGGTGAACCGGCTGGGTCGGACGACAACCAGCAGGCGGTAATCTGGTCCCCACACGCGTGGGGGTGAACCCTCATCAGCTCGTGGTAGTTGAGGGCGATGACCCTGGTCCCCACACGCGTGGGGGTGAACCGCCCGCGTGAGGAAGGTGAGGAATGACGAACACCTGGTCCCCACACGCGTGGGGGTGAACCGGTCTGGAAGCGGGCGCGATCCGGGACGGAAGGCTGGTCCCCACACGCGTGGGGGTGAACCATCCTGCGTCAGGGGTAAAGCGAAGCCGAGGCGAATGGTCCCCACACACGCGGGGTAAACCGCTCCGCTCGGCCACGCCGCCGCCCCTTGGTCCCGCACGGCCGGGGGCGGACGTGCTACGCTACGGCCCGCGGCCAGAATGGGAACAACATGACCTTACACAGGGCGCAGCCAGGGCCGGACCTGGCCGACCGTCTCCCGGTGGACCCCGGCGCGGCGTCCGTTACCGAGGCGCTGGCCTGGCTGCGAACGGCCCTTACCTCTTATATAGATGGCGGCGAGCGCATTGGGACGGATCGGTTCCCGGCGCCGGCCCCGCTTGTCGATCTCGCCGCCCGGTTCGGTCTCTCCGGTTTCGAGCAGCAGTTGCTCTTCTTCGGCGCCGCGCCCGACCTCGACCCCGGGATGGCGGAGCTCTACGCGCTCGCACAGGGCAACGGCACGAGCTGCTATGCGACGTTCGGGCTTGCTTCGACCCTCTGGCCGGACCTGGGCTGGGACGTGCTTTCGCCCCATCGGCCGCTCCGCCACTGGCACCTTGTCCAGATAACCCAGCTCGCGAATCGGCCCCAGAGCCTGAGCCCCCTCTACGCCGACGAGCGCGTCGTGAACTACCTCAAGGGGCTGAACGAGATCGACGGCCGCCTTCGCCCGTTTGTGCTGCGGGCCGATCCCGGCGAGGGCAGAGGGCTCTCCGCCTCGCAGCTCGAACGCGTGGACCGCGGGGTGGGTCTCATCGATCACGCCGCGAAGGGTCGCGGGGCGACCGTACTCCAGCTCGTGGGGAGCGACGCGATAAGCAAGCGGATGGCGGCGGCGCACATCGCCGGGCAGCTCGGCTTGCGGCTCTATCGGCTACCAGCGCAACTCATCCCGCAGGCGCCACACGAACTGGACGACCTCGCGCGGCTCTGGCATCGAGAGAGCTTGCTCCTCCCCGTGGCCCTCATGATCGACACGTCCGACATCGACCTCGACGGCGCGAATGGGATGGTGACGAGGCTCGCCCAATTCCTCGCGCGCACCGGCGGCACGATCCTCCTGGGCCTGCGCGAGATCTCGACAACCCTGCCGGGCTCTGAGCTGACCGTGGACATGCACAAACCGAGCCGCGCCGAGCAGCGCCAGGCCTGGGAAACCGTGTTGGGTCCCGGCTCACCCGATGCGGCCGCGCTCGCCGCGCACTTCCACCTCAACCCCCCGACAATCAGCGACATCGCCCGGCGCGCATCCCGGGCCGAAGTCGAGGACCTTCCGCTCGCCGACCGCCTCTGGGAGGCCGGGCTCGCATACACCCGCCCGGCACTCGATGCGCTGGCGCAGCGAATTCAACCGAAAGCACGATGGGAGGACATCGTACTTCCGGAGCCGCAGCTCAAGCTCCTCCGGCACATCGTCGAACAGGTGGGCTGGAGAGGGACGGTCTACGACGAGTGGGGATTTCGAAGCCGGAGCAGCCGCGGCCTCGGCACCGTAGTCCTCTTCGCGGGCGAAAGCGGCACCGGCAAGACGATGGCGGCCGAGATCCTCGCCAACGAACTGCGGCTGAACCTCTACCGCATCGACCTCTCCGCGGTTGTCAGCAAGTACATCGGCGAGACCGAGAAGAACCTTCGCAAACTCTTCGACGCTGCCGAAGACGGCGGTGCCCTCCTCTTCTTCGACGAGGCCGACGCATTGTTCGGCAAACGGAGCGAAGTGAAGGACAGCCACGACCGCTACGCAAACATCGAAGTGAACTACCTCCTCCAGCGGCTCGAAAGCTACGAGGGGCTCGCGATCCTCGCGACGAACTTCAAGTCGGGGCTCGACCCGGCGTTCACGCGCCGCCTGCGCATCTCGATCACCTTCGAACCGCCGGGCGACGAGCAGGGCCGCCGCATCTGGGAGAAGGTGTTCCCGGCCGGGACCCCAATGGGAAATCTGGATTACGACTACCTCTCTTCGACATTTCGGTTGACGGGCGGAAGCATCTATAATGCGGCCCTCAACGCATCGTTCATCGCGGCCGCAGCGGGCGAACCGGTCGGCATGGACCATGTCCTGGAGGCCATCCGCATGGAGCTCATCAAGGAAGACCGGCTGCTCGACGAAGACGAGTTCGCGTGGCCGGGAGGTGTGGCGTGAAGGTTCGATGGCTGACTGTACCGCGGACCCCGCCGCCGCTCTTCCGGAGTGAGCGATGAGACAGAAGCGTCGCTCGAAGCCAGAAGGACCACGCTCATCGATTCGACGAACGAAAACAACCGAACGCGCGGAGCGGCTGCTCGAGGACGGTGAGCGCGAGCGAGCCGAGCGGACCACCCTCGATGCGCCCTCCCGCGTGCTGGACCCGGCTCCGAGCAGTGTGCTTCGTCCCCCGGGTGGGCTGCTTCGCGAGCGTGCCGCTAGCGTCGGCTTCGAACCAGGCTTCCCCCGGCTTGCGAAGGCGAACCCCGTGGTAGGCCGCGTGCAGGCGAGTCTCAAGGTCGGCGCCAGGGAAGATCCGAGCGAGCACGAAGCCGACCAGGTAGCGGACCGGGTGGTCAGCAGCTCCAGCTTCGATGACCAGGCGACGGGCTCGAGACAGGGGCCTGCCGGCGACGTCGTCGCGCGCAAGCCGGCGAGTGGCAACCTCATCCAGGCGCACTCCGTCGAGAATCCGGACCGCGGCCTCGCGCCCGAAGAGGAAGAACCGATCCAGCGGAAGGTGCTCGATCGGGCTCCCGAGGCGGGCGGCGTGCCCATTCGCCGGGAAACGGAGCGGGCCATTCATGCGCTCGAAGGCAGCGGCCAGCCGCTACCCGGCGCCACGCGCGCGTTCATGGAATCGCGCTTCGGCGCCGACTTCGGGCGCGTGCGCGTCCATTCCGGGTCGGAAGCCGCGCGCATCAACCGCGAGTTCGATGCGCGCGCCTTCACGCGCGGGTCCAGCGTCTTCTTCGGCGAGGGTGAGTACGCACCGGGCACCGACCGCGGAAAGCGCCTGCTCGCGCACGAGCTGACGCACGTCGTCCAGCAGGGGGCCGCCGGTTCGCGCCCCGGGCGCCCGTCGTTCAGCGCGCTCGGCGGGCAGACCGCGCAACGCACCCCTGCCTCCATCGTTCAGCGCGACTGGCAGAAGTCGGCGCCCACCCAGGGCACGAACCGGGGCGGCGTGGCTCTCGGCTCCCGCAGGAACCAGCAGCCAACCTGGACGCCGGCGCAGACGCCAGGCGGCGCACGAGGTGGCGTGCGGCTCGGAATCCAGCCGCGGGTCCTGTCGGTGGACGTGGCTCCGAAGAAGATCCTGACTGACGGCGCCACGACGGCGCAGGCGACGGTCAAAACGCAGCCGGCTGGCCGCCCGGTCACGTGGGGTATCGACAACCAGCACGGCGCGACCATCAGCCCGGCCGGCGTGATCAGCGTGGCCAACAACCTCCCCAAGGGCATGGAGACGGCCAAGCTCAACGTCACCGCCACGGACCAGGCCGATCCGACCCTTTCCGCGAAGGGCGAAGTCGAGCTCTGGAACAAGGACTACGAGCGGGCCGAGCGAGACTACAACGACTTCGTGGCGAAGACCTACAAGTTCGACAACTTCCGGACCGCGAACGGGTTCGGCCGGTTCGACGTCAAGTACGACCCGTCTGCGAAACGGGTCGACCTCACGGTCAAAGTGAAGTTTGAATTCCCGGACGGCTCCCCGGCCGGGGGAAAGAACGCCTACATCAATAACATCAGGAACCAGATTCAGGCCGGATGGAGCGGGAAGTTCCCCTTCGAGAACGTCCGCTACCCGAACGAGATCTGGAAGAAGCTGAACCCCGTCCAGGCCCGCGTAAAGGTCCGAAAGGTCAACTCCGGCGAGCACTTCCTGTTCCGCGCGAAGACGAGCTCGGAGGGTACAGCGAACGTCAACGCCCGAGGCGTAGTCACCTTCTTTAAGGGTGACCAAAACGCGGTGACCGACAAGATGACACCCGAAACGGTGAAGGGCGAACTGCAGCAGTTCAAGAAGATCGCACCCCAGGTCACGTTCGAAAGGGACTCCGCGATCGTGCCCGAAACCGCGAAGACGCAGCTCAAGCACATGGCGACCTACCTGAAGCGCATGAATGTGCCGAAGTTCGATATCACCGTGAAGGCGAAGCACGAGCGGCGCGAGCCCAAGCCGCTAGCGAACCAGCGCGAAAAGGCGGTCATCCAGGAGCTGCAAAACGGCGGGGTCAACAACCACAACCTGCTCGCCGGGGCGGCCGGCGAACGGGGCAACCGGAACCTCGAGTTCAAGCCGGCGATCGACCCGGGCTTCAAGAACACGCAGAACATCACCCTCCACGAATTCGGCCACATGCTCGGGCTCGACGACGAGTACGCGTACAAGTCGCGGACACTGCTCATGAAGCTGTCCGGCAAGTATCACAAGACCGACACCTACGACCTCAACAAGAAGGCGTTCGGCAAGGAGTACGCGCAGCAGACCGGGCAGCTCTTCGAAAGCATGGACGTCGGCTCCGCCAGCCTCATGGAGGGCGGAAGCGAGCTGCGCGCACAGCACTACGTAACGATCTGGGACGCGTTCGTGCGGACCGCCGCCAAAGCCACTCCGCCGGCGGGCGGCGCCTTCACGCACGACGACTGGAAGATCAAGGCGTGATTGGAGGCGACGATGGTCCTCCGGCGGTTGTTCCGGTCATCGCGAGCCGAAGTGCACCCGCGTCTTAGGCGGCGCGACACGTCGCCCCTCTCGCGATCGGCGGTCCTTCGCTTCCAGGCCATCGCCCTCGGCAAGGACCCTTCGGCCAGCTACCGCTGGGCGCTCGATGACGACGGCGCGTGGTACCTGAACCGCCGCTCCGGCAGCGGAGGTTCGCTCGACCGTCCGTTCGATACGGATATGCCGAAGGAGCCCACGAGGCGGCTCTCCGCGGAGGTCGTCGCGGAAGTCCGCGAGCAGCTCGCCCGTGCAAACTTTCAGGACCAGGACCAGTACCAGTCGGAAGACATGAAAGATGGCACGGCATACGTCGTTACTGCTCGCACAGATGGAACGACGCACGAGGTGGTGTATCTGGGGGTCGAAAACGAGCTGGTGGAGTACCTCTCCCGCTTCGCTGCTCGCCATGGCGAGGACGGAGCGTGAAGAAGCCCCAGACCACTGATGTGCCCAACCAGGGCCAGCCCGGACCAACGGAGAGTTCGGCGTTCATACCCTGGAACAGCATTGCCGAAAGTGTCGTCGACCGCCCGCCGAAACAGCTTTCCTGGTCCGATGCAAAGGAGTCGCCCTGCCTTTCGTGCGCGACTTCTCCGTGCTGCACGCACCTTCCACTGACGACCTTCAAGGTAACGAATGCGGTCGAACTCGACCACGCGATCTACCTGCTCAATTTCGACCACATCGAACTTGGTCTTTCCGCGAACGGCGATTGGAGCGCATTCTACAGGTACCCCTGCAGGTTCCTCGACCGCGAGAAGTTTCTCTGCACCGTTCACAACCTGCCTGAGCAGCCGCAAATTTGCGTCTCGTACGATCCGTTCAGGTGCTGGTATCGCCGAAACCTGACCGGCAGCATCTCCGAGAACTACCTCCGGATCGACCGGCCGCGGATGCAGTTCATCGTGGATCGGGTCCTGTTCGACGAATCCCGCAATATCATCGAGGTACCCGACTGGGATACGATGACGGAAGGGTTCGCGGAGCTGGTTCCAGAGACACCGGCGGCGCCACCTGAACCATCTACCGCGCCGCCCCTGCGCGCTGAATGGCAGCGTATTGTCCTGTCGCCGGATGAGATCGAGGTGGAGCCCACGGCGCGATCGTATTCGAGCCTGAAGGACCCGTGTTCAGAGTGCTCGGCGTACTGCTGCACGACCCTGGTGTTTCCACAGCCCCAGCCTGCCAGTGCGGCTAACCTGGACTATCTTCGCTTCGCACTCGGGTTCCCTGGCGTGAGCCTTGGCATTACCGAGACAGAGTGGGAGTTGGTGGTAAACACGACCTGCCGTCATTTGGAGAACGGCCGGTGCTCCGTCTACGGCCAGCCCGAACGGCCACTTCTCTGCAGGTACTACGACGCCTGGAAATGCTTCTACCGGCCACACTTTGGTAAAGCCCGTCCGGAAGAATACCTCCGGATCGGGCTCGAAGAATTCGAAGCCCTCACTGAGTGCTTCCTGTTCGACGATCACGGGATGGTCGTCGCAGCGGCAAGCCTCGAAGAGACCCGGGAGCACATCGAGTCCCGCTGGCGGCGGGACGCCGAAGCGCCGGCTGCGCAGCCGGCGCTCGCAGTTGACTCCGAGGGCTAACGGGACGACGCACGGGCCCTTGCTTTGATCGGCTCCCGCCCGCGAGCCACTGACTCCAGATTGTCATGCCAGCGAGCACGCTCTGCTACCCGGCGAGACGTTTAAAGCCAGGAGGCAAACCGCGGCCGTTGTTGCGGATGCACCGATTCGCAATCGATGCGTCCGCAGCTTCACTCCCTAACATCACGTGCTTGCCAGGCTGGTATGTCGCGTGAGGGTTTTCCCTGATTTTCTAAGCTCACAGCGTGGTTATATTTACTCGTCGTGCATGTGGTAGCCGGTCTGCGGAGACTGGTGCTGGTCACAGCACTGAGTGGGACAGCTGCGCTGAGTTGGGGCGGAGCGTCTTCGGCGTTGGCCGATGGTGGCCTCCTCGGCGGGCTCCTGGGTGGACCCAACCACTCGCAGACCCAGAACGGCGGCCTCCTCGGCGGCGTGCTGAATACGGTTGGCGGTATCACCACCTCGCTCCTCGGCCCCGCGAACACGCAAACCACCGTCCCAAACACGGCCCCGAACACCCGGGGAACCGTCCTCGATGAGATCCTGCCGGCGCCGATCGCGGATGCGGTCGCGCCCCTCACCGATCCTCTGCTCGAACCGCTCGCGCCAATCACCGACCCGGTGACCGGCGCGGTTACCCCGGCCCTTGCGCCAGTCCTCGATTCGACGATCGACCCGCTGGTTGAGCCGCTGGCGCCCGTTACCGACGAAGTCGTGACGCCGCTCACGACCTCGGTCGCGAACGCCATCAACCCCGTGATTGCCCCGGTGACTAACGACATCGTGACCCCGGTGGTGACGAACGTGTCGCCCGTCACCGGCGCGACCGTGGCGCCGGTCATGACCGGCGTGGTGGCGCCCGTCACGAACGCGGTGGCGACGCCGGTGACGACGGTGGTGGGCGACGTGCTCGCCCCCGTCACCGGCGACGTGGTTGCGCCGGTCGTTGGGACAACCATCACTCCGGTGGTCAACGTTGTGCTCCCGCCGGTTGCAGGTATCGTCGACGGCGTCGTGGTGCCTACCATCGACAACGTGGTGGCCCCGATCGTCGACGGCACGGTCGCGCCGGTGGTCGAAGTTGTCGTGCCGCCGGTGGGGGATGTCATCGACATCGTCTTCCCGCCCGCCCCGGGCGAAACCCGGCCGACGGTGCCTGGCGACCAGCCCGGCGAGCAGCAGCCGGGCGGCCCCGGCTCGTCGGACTCGCAGCCCGACATCCCTGGCACCGACCCGGGTGTCCCGGGCCGCCCGATTGACAACCACCCGGGCAATCCGGTGACCCCGGTGTCGCCCGTTCCCGGCCAGCAGGCGCCCCATCGGCTGCCTGTGGGCTCGGTCACCTGGACCAACCCGTCGCTGATCATTCCTTCGGTCCCGCTGACGCCGTTGCCCTCCGGCCGTACGCCTGCTGCTTCGATTTCGAAGCTGTGGGGCTCGAACGCGCTTCGTGGCATCGCCCCCGACAGCATGGATGACGAAGCATCCGCCGCCGCGCAGGCATTCCCGGCGCCCTCCGAGGAGCCGGTGGCGGCTGGTTCGCCGCCCGTGGCGAGCAGCGGGACCATCCTCTCGCATGGTGGCGCGAGCGGCTTCGCGGCCTGCCTCGCTGCCGCTGCGCTCTCTGCGGCCATCCTCCTGATTGCGTGCAACCGGGCGGAACGTACCCGCCTGCCCGAGTCGCTCATCTTCGCGCCCCCCGTACCACCCGCCTGACCCTCAGTTCCTGGACGAGCCTTTTCGCCGCGCCGGACTTCTGCCGGCGCCCAGGAAACGCCAGCGCAACGCGCTGGTGGAGGGATTACGTATGCATTCGAAGCTCATGCTTGGAGCGCTCGGCGCGTTTGTCGCCGTGCTCCTCTCGGCGGCGTCTATGTTCGCCGCAACCGGGACCGCACGAGCCGATGGTCCGCAGAGCGGCGGACTGCTCGGCGGCGTCCTCGGTGGTGGTTCGCAGGGCGGCCTCCTCGGAGGCGTGCTCGGCGATGGTTCGCAGGGCGGCCTCCTCGGCGATGGCCTGGGCGGCCTGGTCGGCATCTCCGACGGCGGCATCGCCGTCGCCGGCAACTGCGTGAACATCCTGAACGACGCCAGCTGCCCGCAGGAGGACCTGACCGGCAGCATCCTCCAGGGAACGCCCGTGTTGACCGGCAACTGCATCGCCGTGCTGGCCGACGCCACGTGCGAGACGTCGACGTCGACCGGCGGGGATGCCACCGGCCTCAACGGCCTCCTGGGCAACACGCCCGTGGGCGCCGGGAACTGCGTCGCGGTGCTTGGCGACTCCCGCTGCAAGAACACCACCACGACGAGCGCTGGCGATGCTGATGGCCTCCTCGGTGGCATCGCCAGCGGGTCGCCGGTGCTGACGGGCAACTGCATCGCGCTGCTCGGCGACGGCACCTGCGCGAACACCACGACCACGACGAGCGGTGACTCGAACAGCCTCCTCGGCGGCATCGTCAACGGGACGCCGATCGGGACGGGGAACTGCGTAGCCGTGCTGGGCAACGGCAGCTGCGCGAACACCACGACCGCGACGAGCGGCGACTCCAGCGGCCTGCTGGGCGGTGTCCTGAACGGGTCGCCGATCGCCACGGGCAACTGCGTGGCTGTGCTCGGCGGTGCGAACTGCCCGAACACCACCACGACGACCACCGGCGACTCGAACGGCGTGGTCGGCGGTGTCGGGAACGGCTCGCCGATCGGGACCGGCAACTGCGTCGCCGTCCTGGGCAACGTCAATTGCCAGAACAACACCAGCGCCACCAGTGGCGATTGCAGCGGCCTGCTCTGCGCCGGCAACGGCTCGGCGATCGGCTCGGGCAACTGCATCGCGGTGGCCGGGAACGCTGATTGCCAGAACTCCACGATCACCGACCCCGGCGAGTGCAACGCGGTGCTCTGCATCGGCAACGACACGCCGATCATCGTCGACGGCTGCATCGCGGTGCTCGGCCAGGTCGGCTGCAACCCCTCGGGCCCGGACAACCCCCCGGCGACCTGCGATTCGCCAACGCCGTGCGAACCCACGGACCCGGACAACCCGCCGGATACGTGCGATTCGGAAACCCCGTGCGACCCCACGGACCCGGACAACCCACCGGATACCTGCGATTCGGCGACCCCGTGCGAACCCACGGATCCGGACAACCCACCGGTGACGTGCGATTCGGCCACGCCGTGCAACCCGACGGACCCGTCGAATCCGTCGAACCCGAACAACCCGGATGAGCCGGGCACCGGCAACGTCGACAGCCCGATCGAGGGTCCCACTGGCCCGAACGCCCCGTCCGGGTCGGGCGCGGCGATCCCGCTCCCGCCGAACGCGGGTACCGGTTTCGCCAGCGTCAGCAGCGCTGCTGCTTCGGCGGCGGTCGTCCTCGGCCCGCTGTTGGTCGCGGTCGCGCTGCTGGTCGGCTCGCGCCGTCGCTCCGCCTGACGGATCGTCCCGGGGGCGCCCCGGGCTGCGGTGGCACGCTTCTGCGTCCGCTGCCGCCCGGGCGGCTCCCGTATGCGCGGCAAACTCCGCCGTGCGCCCCGAATACGGAGATTGCTGATGCCTGCATCCTCGCCGGACTTCTACGGCGCGGCGCCTGGCGTGAACGGCCATGCGACGCGATTCGTCGCCGTGACCGAACCGATCCTCGATGTCGGCGACTTCGGGCTGGTCGGGCTCGGTGCCTGGCGGCAGGTCCTCTACACCAACCGCCGGCTACTCGAGCTCATTCGCCGCAGCGCCGACGACATCCTGGGCAAGCCGGCGGCCGACCTCCTGGTGCACACCAGCGAGAACGACCTTTTGCCGGGCATCTGGACGTGCGACAAGCACGGGAGCTGGCACGGCCCGCTGATGTTGAAAGCCGGGCCCGGCCACGCAATCGCCGCGACCGCCCATCTGCGCCGCGGTAGCCGGGCTATGCCCTACCTGCTCTTCCTGTTCGCATGACACGCACCGCGTCATCGCCGCGAGCCCCTCCGCCTGCCCGGCGCCCCGCGCCCTTCAGGGCCTCATCCTGGGGTCGTGCGCCGCGTCGGCGTAGGTGGCAGGGCAACCGTCATCGACCGCCGAGGGGCGCAGCTCGTAGTGCCACGGTTCGTTGTCGTAGACCTGGCACAGCCCGTACTTCGCGCCGTGCTTCGAGAGCCA
>JBLNCO010000030.1:0-4438 GCA_050260715.1 Hyphomicrobiales bacterium
GGTTGTGCTGACGGGCATGGGCAGGGACGCAGCTGCGGGCGCGGCCATGGTCGAGCGCGCGGGCGGCCGCGTGTTCGTGCAGGACGAGGCGACCAGCGTGGTCTACGGGATGCCCCACGCCACGCGGCAGCTGGCCCTCAGCGCCGTCGAGCTGCCGATCGAAAGGCTGGCGGGCGCCATCGAGGCAGCGGTGGTGGCGTGATGAGCGCGCTCACTGAGGAACGCCAGGATCCCGGCTGGATTGCATTCCGCGACCAGCTCGAGCGGGCCATCGGCGTGCCGTTGGCCCAGTACAAAGAACCGCAGTTGAAGCGCCGGCTCGGCGCGGTGATGCGGAGCCACGGCATCGCCAGCTGGGATCGCTTCGCCGCCGCGATCGCCGCAGACGCCGCCCTGATGGCCCGGGTCCGCGACACGCTCACCATCAACGTCAGCGAGTTCTTCCGCCAGCCCGACCGGTTCCTCGATCTCCGCGACGTCGTGATCCCTGGCCTGCTCCGCGAGCGGCGCTCGCTGCGGATCTGGAGTGCGGGCTGCGCGAACGGCTGCGAGCCGTACACGCTGGCGATGATCCTGGCCGAAGCCGACCCCAACGGTTCGCACATCCTGCTCGCGACCGACGTCGATATGCCCGTGCTCGCCCGGGCGCGCGAGGGCCGCGGGTACCTCCCGGGCGAGGTGCGTTCGGTGCCGCCCGAGTACCTGCGAAAGTACTTCGTCGAGGAGGGCGGCACGTACGGGGTGACCGACGACGTCCGGCGGCGCGTCACGTTTCGCCGCCATGACCTGCTGAGCGACACCTACCCGCGGGACATGGACCTCATCCTCTGCCGCAACGTGGTTATCTACTTCACCGAACCGGCGAAGCGCCACATCTACACGTCCTTCGCCAACGCCCTGCGGCCCGGCGGCTACCTGTTCGTCGGCGGGAGCGAAATGATCGTCCGGTCGCACGCCGTGGGCCTCCGCGCGACGGGCACCAGCATCTACCGGCGCGCCGCCTGAGGCTCGGACTCCCGCATGGGCGGCACGTACTTTCGGGCCAGCCAGAACACGCCGAGCGCGCAGGCCACGCCGACCAGCTCGTCAGTTATGTAGTGCTCCGCAAGGTAGACAAGCGCGAACCCCATGAGCACCGAGTAGGCGAGCAGCGGCCACGACCAGCGGCGGGCGCTATCGAACACCCAGAGGAAGAGCGCGAACGTCGCGGCCATGTGGATAGAGGGCATCGCCGCCACGGAGTTCGGTTCGCCGAGGGACGCATAGAAGCTCTGGTAGGTATCGCGATCGACGTTTCCGCCCACGAAGTCCATCACGCGGAAGACGTTGCCCAAATGGCCCTCCTGCGCGGCGAGCCACGGCGGCGTCGTGGGCGCGAGGAAGAACAGCGCGAGCCCGGCGTACATGATGCCGACCATCAGCGTCACGTAGCGCGGGAAGAGTTCGCGGCGGAAGAGGAACACGAGTATCGCGCCGAGGTGCGGCGCCACGAAGAACGACCAGTGCACCAGGACCATCGCGCCGTCGAACCAGTCGATGTGCCCCGGGTCGAAGAACTTCGGCTGGAGCGCCGAAATCGGTTCCGGGCCCGGGAACAGCTCTTCGAGGCGGATGACGTACGTCGTCCGCGTGGGGATGAACGTTTCGTCGGCGTAGGAACGCAGGAGCGTGTAGGCGAAGATGCCGGCCACGTAGACGAACCACCAGCGCCGCGCGCGGTCACGCCCGAGCTCGGGCGCCCAGAGCAACGTAGCGATGGCAACCAGGCCCCAGCCGAGCCAGAGGTGGTCGCTCCAGTAGCGCGTGACCACCGCGCCAGTGATCACGAACAGCACCGCGATTTGCGCGGCGAACAGCCAGGTCGCTCCCGGGTGCGCCGTATCCGCCACGGAGACCTTCGTCGCTCCCTTTCGCGGCGGGATCTGCAACGAAGGAGCACTCATCTGATCCAGCCTATATGCGCCCCTGCACTGACGGAAGCCGCAGAGTGTGGCACCCTTTTCGTGGGGTGCTGACCCGTGTGGCCGGGCGAAAGGAGCACATGCGCCGATTTCTCATCGGGTTCGCCGTCACCGTTGTGTGTCTCGGCCTGCTCGTCCGGCTCATCGACTGGGAACGGACCAGGTCCGTCCTTTCGTCCGCGGACCCGGCATTCATCGCGCTCGCTGTTACGTGCCTGCTCCTCTCGCTGGTAGCGAAGACGGTCCGCTGGAAGTTGCTCCTGCCCGATGAGCCCGGCGTTTCGACGTCGCGGTTGTACCGAATCCTCCACGTGAGCTTCCTGCTGAACAACGTGCTCCCCGCGCGGCTGGGAGATGTCGCGCGCGTTGCGATGACCACGCGGCAGCCGGGCGTCCGCTTCGGACACGTGCTTTCGTCGATGCTCACGGAGCGGGTGACCGACTTCATCACCCTCCTCGCCTGCTTCGTCGCCGTCAGCCCGTTCCTCCCGTTCCCACGGCAGTACCGCACGGAGCTGCACATCGCATGGTTCACGCTGGGCGGCCTCGCGGTGGCCGGGATCGTCGTGCTCGCACTCCGCCACCGCCTGTTCGAAGTCATCCGCATGCTGCCAGTACCCGGGTGGTTCCAGTCGTCGCGTATCTCCGCGGAGGCGACGTCGTTCCGGCAGGGCCTGCGGCAACTGTTTTCGCGGCGGCACGTGCTGCCCATCTGGGGATGGTCGTGGGGCGCGTGGCTGGGCGCGTTCGCCATCAATTATCTACTGATGCTCGCGCTCGACATCCACGCGCCGATCACCGTGGCGGTGCTGCTCACCTGCACGACGAACCTCGCGATGCTCGTGCCGTCGTCACCCGGGTACCTCGGGGTGTTCCACGCGGCCGCGACGCTGACGCTCCTGCCGTTCAACGTGGGCGCCAGCGCGGCGTTCAGCTTCGCGATCCTCGCGCACCTCGTGAACGTGCTGCCCGTGAGCATCATCGGTGCGGCGATTCTCCTGGCCGGCCGCGAATCGGTGAGCCTGAACCTTCGCGGCGCCCGCGCAGAGGAGCCGATTTCGGACGAGGCCGCCTGACTCAAGAACGGTTTCCCCGGGGCGCTTCCCGTCTCCTCGTAGCCCAAGAACCTCCACCTGCAGGCCGAACCGGCCCCCCAGGGGGCCATGCCGACACTCCTTCGCGGCGCTTGCGAAGTGCCCGGAGGTTGCGGATGCATAAGCTGAACAAGTGAGTAGGTAAATGATCGGATAGGAATTGGTGTTCTTTACCAGCGTTGCCCCGTTTATGAAAAGGGCACATGGGACAGGGACGCGAACGAGTCTGTAGTATGACGCCCAGCCACAGTCTCGGTGCCAACCAGCCCTTGTCGCTCCCGCGGCTGGTTGTGCCCGTGCCCGTGGTGAACGGGGAACGAGGTGGCGAACCGCAGATAGGGAAGGGCGAATGGTGCAAGGAAGCGGCATAGCGAAGCGTGGAGCGACGCGGCGATGGTGGCTGTTGGCCGTTGCAGCGCTGACGGTCGGCTTCGTATTGACGTGGAGCACAGCCCGGCGCGTTGAGGCCGCCGGCGAAGGTGAATTCAACCTCGAATTTGACTCCGCCCTGGGCGCTTCCCTCTGTCCTCCCGGCGAACCTGGCTACTGCGTCCTCGAAGGGCAACCGCTGAAGATCGCGCTCAAGCGCACCGGCGGGACCGCATCCGAAGTGAAGGTCCAGGTCGAGATCTCCGGCGGCGCGATCGGATTCGACTACGCCGAGACCAACCTTTCGAAGAAGGTCCCGGAGCCCGACCCCTCCGAGAACCCTCCCATGTTCCCGGCGCCGATCCCCCTGCGCCCGGCCGTCATCGAACTGACGTACGCGGCCGGCAGCGAATGGCCAACGGCGACCGATACGAAGGTGCTGCCGGGAGACACCGGACTCGAGAATGGGCTCTTCGCCTTCCAGACCCTGAGCTGCGACAGCTTCCAGGTGCGGACGAAGGAGTCGTGCGCATGGACCCCAACGCGCGACACGATCCCCCCGCAGGCGTACGCCCCGGGGTTCAAGGTCACCATTCGCAGCGTGAGCGCGGGCACGATCGGCCCACGCAGCAGCACGACGGTCACGTTCAACCCGTCGGCCGGACCGCTCATCCAGAAATCGCCCACCGCGCCCGACTGGGATACCGCCATCGACCCCCAGAGCGGCGGCGCCGGCGACTTCGTGATGATCAGCGGAAAGAACTTCGGCGTGCCCGGCTCACGGTGCAACGCGCCGGGCTACCCCTACACGCCAGGGTTCTACACGCCGCCAACCTTTTTGCCGGTGCGCTGCGTGCTTCGCGTGGGATGGTACGTGCAGGGCTCGGGCTTTCCCTTTGCCGCCGGGCAGTCGCCGAGCTTCGAAGTGCTCGACGACGGCCATATCCGGGCTCAGGTGCCGGGCGGCCTCGTCGACGGCCAGGCGTACGACGTGCGCATCACGATGGTCGATCC
>JBLNCO010000031.1:0-8082 GCA_050260715.1 Hyphomicrobiales bacterium
GATCGCTCCACTGGGGCTCGAGGTACTGGATGACCATCGCCTGGCCGATGCCGACGGCGAGCCCGCCGACGACGGCCCCCACGGCGCTGTCGAGGCCGCCGAGGACCGCTGCCGCGAAACCGTAGAGCAGGATGGTGAGCATCAGGTTCGGGGAGATGCCGGCGAGCTGCGGAGCGACCATCATCCCGGAGAGGGTGCCGATGGCCGCGGCGATGCCCCACCCGAGAGTGAGCATCCGGCCGGTGTTCACGCCCATGAGCTGCGATGCCTGCGGGTTGAGCGCGGCCGCCCGGAGCGCGAGGCCGAGCCTGGTGTACTGGAAGAACACGAAGATGAGGACCATGAGGATGGCCGCGACGATGAGCGCGAACAGCGCCTGCTGGCCGAGCTTGAAGAGGCCAAAGTCGACGGCCGAGCCGGTGAACGGAGCCGGGTAGACCTGCGGGACGGGGCCGTACGTGAAGTTGCCGAGCGAGTTGAAGACGGCGAACAGGCCGAGCGTGACGATCACCGCGTTGAGCAGGTTCTTGCCTTCGCTGGGGCGAATGATGAACCGCTCGATCGCGGCGCCCATGACGAACGAGATCGCGAGCGTGGCGATGAGGATGACCAGGTAGCCGATGCGCGTGAGCCCGGATTCTTCCGTGCCGAGCGTGAGCGGAACGCCGCCGATGTGGGGCGCCCACGTGAGCAGGTTCACGTGGCGCTCGATTTCGAAGAGCGGGATCCACGAGAAGGAAAGCGGCCGGGAGATCGACCAGCCGATGTAGGTCCCGAACATCGCCATCTCGCCCTGGGCGAAATTGACGATATCGGTCGCGCGAAAGATGAACACCAGGGCCAGCGCGAGGAGTGCGTACAGGGCACCGGTGCTCGTGCCGTTCGCCAGCTGTTCGAAAAAGACATCCATAGCGAGCTAGTACCCCAGGTAGGACTTCCGGATCGTTTCGTTGGAGCGCAGGCGGTCGGCTGGTTCGGCGACCACGATGCGTCCGGTTTCGAGGACGTAGCCGAAGCTCGCGACGGAGAGCGCGAGCCGCGCATCCTGTTCGACGAGGAGGATGGTGACTTTGTCCTCCTCGTTGATGGTCTTGATGAGCCGGAAGATGTCCCTGGTGATGAGCGGAGCGAGGCCGAGGCTCGGCTCGTCGAGGAGGAGCAGACGTGGGCGGGCCATGAGCGCGCGGCCAATGGCGAGCATCTGCTGTTCGCCGCCGGAGAGCGTTCCGGCGACCTGCTTACGCCGCTCCTGCAACCGGGGGAAATAATTGAACACACGCTGGAGGTCGGCCTGGATGCCGGCCTTATCGGAGCGCGTGTAGGCGCCAAGGTTCAGGTTCTCCTGGACGGTGAGCGTGGCGAAGATTTGCCGCCCTTCGGGGACGTGGGAGATTCCCAGGTTCACGAGAGCGTCGGGCGAGCGCCCGGAGATCGGCTGCCCGCAGAAGAGCACTTCGCCGGAGGCGGGCTTGAGCATGCCCGAGATGACGCGAAGCGTGGTGGACTTGCCCGCCCCGTTCGCGCCAAGGAGCGTAACCACTGAGCCTTCGGGGACGGAGAGCGAGATGTCCTGCAGGGCGAGCACCGGGCCATAGGCGGCGCGGATGTTGCGGACCTCAAGCATGCTTCTGCTCCGTCGGCTCCGGGAGCTCCAGGCCGTCGTCGCCGCCACCGAGGTAGGCCTCGATGACCGCGGGATTGTTCTGCACCTCGGTGGGTGTGCCCATCGCAATGCGCCGGCCGAAGTCGAGCACGACGACCGTATCGGAGATGCCCATCACGAGGTTCATGTGGTGCTCGACGAGAAGGATGCTGAGCTTGAAGCGATCGCGGAGCGCCTTGATTTCGTCGCCGAGGCGGGTGACCTCTTCGTGGTTGAGGCCCCCGGCGGGCTCATCGAGCAGCAGCAAACGAGGACGCCCGACGAGCGCGCGAGCCGTCTCGACGCGCTTCTGGATGGCGTAAGGGAGCGATTTCACGTTCGCGTTCAGGTAGGGCGTGAGATTCAGGTACTCGATGACCTCCATCGCCGATTCGCGCGCCGACCTCTCTTCGCGGCCGACGTGCGGCAATCGGAACGACGACGAGACTGGGTCGGTCTTGAGCAAGTGGTGCTGCCCAACGAGCACGTTTTCGAGCACTGTCATCGAAGGGAAAAGCGCCAGGTTTTGGAACGTCCGTGTAATACCGCGAGCGGCGACGCCGTGAGGCGGGACAGTCAGAAGGTTCTTGCCATCGAAATTGATGATCCCGCGATCGGGTTTGTAGAGACGAGTGATGCAGTTGAACATCGTCGTCTTGCCAGCGCCGTTAGGGCCGATAAGACCGAGGATGCTTCCTTCCTGAACGTCGAAGGAAACGGAATCGAGGGCGACCAGGCCGCCAAACGAAATGGTCACGTCGCTCACGCGCAAAAGCGCGCCCGGTTCACCCACGCGATACACCCCCTCTGCGATCACGGCTGCCCGGGAAGGCGGTTGGATTCTAGACACGTTTCCGGCTATACCACAAGGGCGGTGTCGAAGGGTGGAATTGGCTCTATCGATAGATCCGCGAAGGTTTGCGATGGCGTAGAATGGTGGCAATTCATCCGAGGGATGCACGCATGCGACGACCCGTCATCGTTGGCGCCCTCCTTCTTCCCTTGCTGTTCGCGCTTCTCCCGGTGCTCAGCCTGTTCTTCGCGGGCGGGCCTCCACCGGCGTCCGAAGCGGTCGTCGTGACGGTGTCGGAGACGCCGTCGCCGCCGGCAGCCGGCGACCCACCGACGCTGGCCTATGGTACTGGAGCGGAAGCGCACACTGACTGCTCGTACGCATCAAATCCGTATATCGACGGATAGAACCGGCCCCGGCGAGTGCTACGATCCTCGCGAGTGGACCGGGCGAGCACGTCGGACGTCCGAATCCGCCGTCCACTCGAGGCGCCCGTAAGGGGCAGCCGAGGAGGCAAAGATGACGGCGGTGCGAACCCGGCGGGAACGTTCGAAGCAACCCATCGAGGAATACCTGCTCAGCGAGCATCAGCTCGAGCAGATGTACTACTACATGCTCCTGGCGCGCCGCCTGAACGAACGGATGCTGGCGCTCAACCGCCAGGGGCGGGCGCCGTTCGTGATCGCGGGCGCGGGCCAGGAAGCCGCCCAGGTGGGCGCGGCTATGGCCCTCAAGAAGGGCGTCGATTATGTCGCGCCGTACTACCGGGACCTCGGCGTGAACCTGGTGCTCGGGATGTCGGCGCGAGAGGCCATGCTCAACCTGCTCGCGAAGCGCGACGACCCGAACGGGGGTGGCCGCCAGATGCCGGCCCACTGGGGTAACCGCGAGCGCAAGGTGGTCACGCAATCGAGCGTGGTGACCACGCAGTTCCTGCACGCGGCGGGCATCGCGCTCGCGGCGAAGATGCGCAAGGACCCGGTCGTAGTGCTCACGAGCTGCGGGGAAGGCAGCACCAGCAAGGGCGACTTTCACGAGGCGCTGAACTTCGCGGCAATCCACCGCCTGCCGGTCATCTTCTTCGTCGAGAACAACGGCTACGCCATCTCCGAGCGCACGGACAAGGAGATGCCGCTGGAGCACGTGGCCGACCGCGCGCGGGCGTACGGGATCCAGAGCGCAGTGGTCGATGGAATGGACGGCATCGCCGTGTTCCAGACCGTGGCCCCGGCGGTTTCCCAGGCGCGCAACGGTAGCGGGCCGTTCCTCATCGAGGCGAAGTGCTACCGGCTCTGGGCGCATTCGAGCGACGACGACGATTCCCGCTACCGCACCAAGAAAGAGCTCCAGGAGTGGAGCAAGAAGGACCCGCTGAAGCTCTTCCGCACGCGTGTGGAGAGCGACCGCATCTTCCCGCCCGATGACCTCGACGAAATCGAGCGCCGCGTCGAGGAAGAGGTCCGCGAAGCTGTGCAGTGGGCGACGGCGCAACCCGACCCCGCCCCCGAGGATGCGCTCGGGTTCGTGTACAAGGAGCTCTAACGATGGCCGAAGCGACGGTTATCGAGGCGGTCCGCAGCACCCTCGACGAGGAGATGGGCCGCGACGACGCCATCTTCATCATCGGCGAGGATGTCGAGGCGGGTGGCGTGTTCCGGGCCACGGAAGGCCTCGCGAAGAAGTACCCGAAGCGGGTGATCGACTCGCCGCTCGCCGAGTCGTCGATCATCGGCATCAGCATTGGCGCCGCCCACTACGGCATGAAGCCGGTCGCGGAGATCCAGTTCGCCGACTTCATCCACGCGGGATTCGACCAGCTCTGCAGCGAAGCGTCGCGGTGGTCGTACCGCACCCGCGGCGACGCCTGGCTGCCGATGGTGGTCCGGGCACCGTGGGGCGGCGGAGTCCACGGCGGGCAACACCATTCGCAGAGCATCGAGGCGTACTACACGCACATGCCGGGCATCAAGGTGGTCGCACCATCGTTCCCGGCCGACTACCGGTCGCTGCTGAGCGCCGCGATCGCCGACCCGAACCCGGTGCTATTCCTCGAACACAAACGGACCTACCGCCTCGTGCGGCAGGACCTTTCGCAGGCGCAGGGCGAGACGCAGATCGGCCGTTCGCGCATCACGCGCAGAGGCGAGGACCTCACCATCTACGCCTACGGGCTGATGCTGCACGAATCGCTGGCGGCGGCCGAGATGCTGGCGGCGGAGGGCATCGAGTGCACCGTCGTCGACCTGTTGACGCTGAATCCGCTCGACAAGGAGACGGTGCTCGAGGCGGCGAAGGCGACCGGCAAGGTGCTCATCGTGCACGAAGACACGCTCACCGGCGGATTCGGCGGCGAGCTTTCGGCGATCATCGCGGAGGATGCGTTCGAGTACCTCGACGCACCGATCCGCCGCATCGCCGCGCCGGATATCCCGCCGATGCCGTTCCACCACGCCATGGAGAGCTTCTTCATGCCGGACCGGAACAAGATTGCCGCCGCCGCGCGCGAGCTTGCGGCCTACTAGGAGGACGCCGTGGCGACGGTAACGATGCCCCAACTCGGCGAGAGCGTGACGGAAGGGACGATCACACAGTGGCTCAAGCAGCCGGGCGATGCGGTCGCGCTCGACGATCCCCTGTGCGAAATCGAGACGGAGAAGGTGACCGCGGAATTGCCGTCGCCGTACGAAGGGCGCATGGGGGAGATCCTCGTCCAGCAGGGGGAGACGGTGCAGGTCGGCGCGCCGCTCTGCGAGGTGGTCGAAGCGGCGGTGCCGGCAGCCTCGGCCGCCGGGCCGGCAAAGGCGCCCGAAAGCCCCGCCTGGAGCGGGGGGCCGATGGCCATCCCGCCCGAGGAACGCCAGCTCCCCGGGCGCGCGGTCGACGGCGTGGCCACCCCCACCCCGAAGCCGGAACGCGGCGCCCCCCCCCAACCCGCGCACCACACAAACCCGGAGGATCGGAGCCGGTTCTACTCGCCCGCGGTGATGCGGCTCGCCCGCGAGCACGGCGTGGACCTCGCCCGCCTCAGCGGGAGCGGCGTCGGCGGGCGGGTCACGCGGAAGGACGTGGAGCGTTTCGTGGCCGGCGGCGGGACATCTGCGGCGGCGAAGGAGGCGACTCCCGCCGCAACGGCGGAAGCTCCGGCGGAGCAACACGCGGAGCGGGCGCCAGCAGCGACAGCCGGCGCCGCCTTCGAGGTTGTGCCGCTTTCGGCAACGCGAAAGACGATCGCCGAGAACCTCGTGCGTTCGAACCTGGAAGCGCCGCAGGCGTGGACCATGGTCGAAGCGGACGTGACGGGCCTCGTGCGGCTGCGGGAGCGCGAGAAGGAGCGGTTCCAGCGCCAGGAGGGCGTCGAGCTCACGCTGCTCCCGTACTTCACGGCCGCCGTGTGCGAGACGCTGCGCGAGTTCCCGATGCTCAACGCCCGCTGGGAAGACGGCGAGCTGCGGCGGTACCACGACCTGAACATCGCCATTGCGGTCGCGACGGAGCACGGGCTCGTGACGCCCGTAGTCCCGAACGCGGGCGACCTGAGCGTGTCCGGGCTGGCGAAGCGTATCGCCGACCTCGCCCAGCGCGCCCACAACCGGAAGCTGCGCATCGAGGACATCGAAGGCGGCACGTTCACGGTGAACAACACCGGGTCGTTCGGGTCGATTGCGTCGAAGCCGATCGTGAATTACCCGCAGGTGGCGATCGTGACGATGGAACGTGCGGTGCGGCGGCCCGTCGTGCGCGACGACGACAGCTTCGCCATCCGCTGGGTAATGAACGTCTGCCTGAGCTTCGACCACCGGGCGATGGACGGCTACGAGGCGGGCGGGTTCCTCGCCGCGCTGAAGAAGCGGCTCGAAGCGATCAGCTAGCAGCGCTTGCCATCCGGGCGCCGCGGCAATCATGCTGCGGGCGAGCATTTCGAGGCGGCGAGGCAGGCTATGGACACTGGCAACTACCGCGGATTCGAAGTCGCGATGCACGACCCGGGCATCGCGCTCATCACGTTCAACCAGCCCGAACGGCTGAACGGCATGACCCAGCCGATGAAGCGCGACCTCGTGGAGACGCTGGCGCAGGCGCAGATGGACGATGCGGTCCGTGTGGTGGTGTTCACCGGCAGCGGCCGCGCCTTTTGCGCGGGCGACGACATCAGCGGGCGGCGGCCGCAGGGTGGCGGCCAGGCGCGCGTGCCCGACATCTTCGGTGGCCACCACAACCCCATCGGCACGTACGAGGGGCTCCGCGTGCTCTCGCAGACGGTGAACACGGCCATTCGCGGGCTCGACAAGCTGTCCATCGCAGCGATTAACGGCGTGGCCATCCAGACGGGGCTGTCGCTCGCGCTCGCCTGCGACTTCCGGCTCGCGTCCGGCGAGGCGCGGCTCGGGAGCGCCACGCTGCGGTTCGGCCTCCTGCCCGACGAGGGCGGCCAGTTCCTGCTGGTGCAGCTCATGGGCGTCGCGAAAACCATGGACTTCCTCATGCGGAAGCGCATCGTGAGCGCGCAGGAGGCCCTGGAGCTCGGGCTTGTCCACGAAGTCGTGCCGAACGGCGAGCTGATGGACCGCACCATGGCGCTCGCACGGGAGCTGGCGAACGGGCCGCAGGTCTCGATGCGGCTGTTGAAGCGAACGATCTACAACGCGGCAGAGATGACCTTCGCGCACGCCCTCGACGACATCGCCGCGAAGACGGCGATCAGCGACCACCACCCGGATGCGCGCGAGGGCGTGCGCGCATTCCAGGAGAAGCGCGAGCCGAAGTTCAACGCGTGGCTGGAGGAGTAGGTCAGGCGGGCTAACCCCGTATCGGGGCGCCGCCAGGAGTCTTCGGGACCGAGTGCGATCGCGAGGCGCCAGCCCTCGTCCCGCTCCTCGTCCTCGTCCGTGAACTCGCCCGCTAGCCAGGCCCGGGCTTCCGCCTCGAGGAGCCGCGCGTCTCCCGGGGGTGTACACGATCAGGCCGCCACCGGCCCCCACGGCGCGGTTGATGCGCTCAGAAGGCTCATTCTGGAGCGCGCAGCCTATCCGCGCGGGGGGAGCGCTTCGAGCGCGCGCCCGATGACCAGGCGTTGGATCTGGTTCGTCCCTTCGAAGATCTGGAAGATCTTGGCGTCGCGGACCCACTTTTCGACCGGGTGTTCGCGCATGTAGCCCTGGCCGCCCAGCACCTGTACGGCATCGACCGTGACCTTCATCGCCATGTCGCTGGCGAAGCACTTGGCCATTGAGCCCTCCGCCTGCAGGTAGGGCACGTTCGCGCCGCCCATCCACGCTGCGCGCCAGACCATCATCCGGGCGGAATCGACCGCCATGGCCATGTCGGCCAGCATGAAGCTGATCGCCTGGTTCTTGATGATCGGCCGCCCGAACTGGACGCGCTCCTTCGCGAAGTCGAGGGCGTACTCGTAGGCAGCGCGGCCGATGCCGAGCGCATAGGCGCCGACGACCGGCCGGGTGCGCTCGAGCGTCATGAGCGCACCGATGGCCCCGGGCCCGGCGCTCCCGCCCGACCTGCTCGCGCCTCCAAGCTTGTTCTCGGCCGGGATTCGGCAGTCGTTGAAGACCACGTTTGCCGTGTGCGAGGCGCGGATGCCCATCTTCTTCCAGGTGGTGCCCGCTTCGAGGCCCGGGGTGCCTTTCGGGAC
>JBLNCO010000032.1:0-6109 GCA_050260715.1 Hyphomicrobiales bacterium
GCGTGTCGGTCGCCGTCGGCTCCGCGGTCGGCGTATCGGTGGGCGCCGCAGAAGGAGACGGCGTGAGCGCTGAGGCTGCGGCTCCGGCGGTTCGTTCGCCGGCGACGCGGGTGGTGGGCGGCCGGGTGGGCAGCGGTTCGGCGCGGGTGGGCTCGTTGTCGTCGCCGAGGATGAACGAAGCGGCGAGCAGCGCGGCCCCGAGTGCCACGAACGCGGCGCCCGCAATCACCAGCCATCCGCGCGAGCCGGGCTCCGGGCCGTCGTCCTCGGCTTCGGCGGTATCGAGGTAGCCGAGCTGCTGCGCGAAGTCGAGCACTGCCGCGTCGAACTCTTCGGGGCGCTCGAGGTTCGCGGCGTGACCGGCATCCTCGAGCGTGAGCACCTGCACCGCCGCGCGGGGCATGTTCGCGACGAAGGCGGGCGCGCGGCGCGCGAAATCCCGGTCGCGGTCGCCGACCACGACGAGCGTGGGCACGGTCAGCTCAGGCAGGCGCTCGAAGGCGTTGACGTTCGCGGTCAGTCCCTCGGCGGTGCCAGCGACGCCCGCGGCGGTCAGGCGGTCGAAGTCCTCGGTGAGCAGGCGGCGGGCCGCTTCGGGGAGGCGGCGGCTGGCGGCGGGGTAGAGCCGGGTGTTGCGAAGGATCCCCGTGCCCTCGGCGCGAACCTGCGCGGCCATCGCCTGGAGCCCGGGCAGCGCCTGGCGCCGCCACTCGGCATCCCCGGCGCCGCTGTTGGAGTTGATGACGATGAGCCCGGCCACGCGGTCGGGGTGGTCCAGCGCGAGGCGCAGGGCGAGCGCGCCGCCGAGCGAGTGCCCGCAAACGAGCGCACGATGGTACCCGAGGTGGTCGAGCAGGCCGATGAGGCGCGAGACCGCCGCCTCCGGGCGGTAGGGGGCGACTTCGATGGGCGCATCGGACGCGCCGTGGCCGAGGAGGTCGACCGTGATGACGGTGAAGTCGCGGCGAAGCACGGGGATGTTGCTGATGAACGAAGCGGCGCTGGCGGTGAAACCGTGGAGAAGCAGGAGCGGCGGCGCACCCTGTGGATGCGAGTAGACGGTATATCCGATGCGCTCCCCCGGCGCGCCGAACGTCGGCATGAGCGGACTGTAGGGGGATTCGAGACTGTGGGAAAGTCCTTTCCGCGAAATGTATGTCCCGGGTTCGGCGCAGCACCCGAACGCCGCCCGCGGCCCCTGCCCGGGGTTAGCAAGGCCCGGCTGAGCATGGGGACCGCGGTTGGCCGGGAGCGCGGGTGCTCCTCAGCGCTCCTCGGCCATCTTTTCGAACCGCTCGCGGCCGACTGAGATGAAGACCGCCTCGGCCTCGGCACAGAGGGTGTCACCGTCGAAGAGCTTGCCTTCGGTGAAGATCTTCCGCCCTTCGACACGCACGAGGCGGCCGCGGAAGCACACCTCCCGGTAGAGGGGCGTCGGGCGGCGATAGCGAACGGTGAGCGTGCCCGTCATGCCAGGGTTCCCGGTGGTCGACTGGACCATGCCGAGCACATCGTCGAAGGCGGCGGCGACGAATCCGCCGTGGACGTGGCCGGGCGGGCCCTCGTACTGGATGCCGAAGGTCACGCGCCCTTCGACGCCACCCTCCACGACGGTCATCTTCAGGGGCGGCGCGACCGGGTTGCCCAGGCCGATGACCGGGCTGTTGTCGAGGAAGGCGCTCGGGTTGCCGGAGATGGAGCTTTCGGCGTAGCCCCAGTGGGCGCGGCCCTGGGGCCCGGCCTCGAGGCTCGCGGCGAAGCGCTCGGCGGCCTCGGCGGCGGCGTTGAGCTCATCTTCCGGCGCGTTCGATTCCATCAGCGCGCTGATAGTGCGGCGGAGCGCTGCGGCGAGCCGATGCAGCGCGGCCCGCTGGCCCTCGGGTGGCGTGTCGTCGGGGAGCCAGAGCCGGGGGTTGAGGGGATGTTGGGAGGTCTGGTCCATGCGTTCCATCGTACGCCCGCAGCCAGCAGCGATCAGCGCCAGCCGGGCGGGAGGCGAAACGGCACCGGTGCCCGGAGCCACCGATGCCGTTCGAACCAGGGCGGTTAGCGGCGGGTGAGGCTGTCCACCTCCGCGAGCTCTTCGGGCGTCAGCTTCCAGTTGACGGCAGCGGCGTTCGCTTCGACCTGCTCGGGCCTGGTGGCGCCGGCGATGACGCTGCCAACCGACGGCTGGCAGGCGAGCCAGCTCATCGCCAGTTCGAGCAGCGCGTGGCCGCGGCTCTCGGCGAAGTCGGTCAGCTTCTCGACGGTGTCCCAGTTGCGGTCGGTGAGGAGCCGTGCGGCCATCGGCCCGGCGTTCGCGAGGCGCGTGCCCGCGGGGAGATCCTCGCCGCGGCGGTACTTGCCGGTGAGCAGGCCGCTGGAGAGCGGGAAGTACGGCAGCATGCCCACGCCGAACCGGTCGCACGCAGGGATGACCTCCCGTTCGACGTCGCGGCGAAGCAGGCTCCACTCGTTCTGCGCGGAGATGAACGGCGTGAGGTGCTCGGCGCGGGCCACGTAATGCGCTTCGGCGACCATCCAGCCGGTGAAGTTCGAATGGCCGATGTAGCGGACCTTGCCGGCGCGGACCAGGTCGTCGAGGGCACGCATCGTCTCCTCGATGGGCGTCTTCGGGTCCGGGCGGTGAATCTGGTACAGGTCGATGTAGTCGGTGCCGAGGCGGCGAAGGCTATCCTCGCAGGCCTGGATGACGTACCGCCGCGACGCCCCCGAACGGTACGGTCCTTCGCCCATGGGGCTGCCGAACTTCGTGGCGATGATGACATCGTGGCGCCGGTTGCCGAGCGCCTGGCCGAGGATCTCCTCGGACTTGCCCTGCCCACCATAGGTATCGGCGGTGTCGAAGAAGTTGATGCCGAGGTCGATCGCTTTGTCGACCACCTTCTGACTGGCTTCGAGGTCGATCCGTCCGCCGAAGTTGTTGGTGCCGATGCCGACGACCGAGACCTGGAGTCCCGAGCGGCCAAGGTTCCGATATTCCAAACGAGGCCCTCCGCGAGATATGGGGAGAATCATACGCGCGCGTAGGCGGCATGCGGCACGGGTGGCCGCGGTGCCGGGGAGGCCTACGAGTGGGTGCGCCAGGCACGTTCGATGGTGCCACCGCCGAGGACTTCGTCGCCGCGGTAGAGGGCGATGGCCTGGCCGGGCGTGAGCGCGCGCTGGCGCCTCGCGAAGCGCACCACGCCACGGTCGCCATCCACCGAGACGAGGGTTGCCGGCGCGGGGTCGGCCTTGTAGCGCGCCTTTGCTTCGAGCTCGGTGCCGGGCGCCGGGGGCGTCCCTGCGACCCAGCTCGCTTCGGCGAACTCGGCGGTGTCGCAGAAGAGGTCGTCTTCGGGGCCGATGGTCACACTGTTCCGCTCCGGATCGATGGCCGTGACGAAGCGCGGTTCGCCGAGCGCCACGCCCAGCCCCTTGCGCTGGCCTATGGTGTACGCGGCGATGCCCCGGTGCTCGCCGAGGAGCCGTCCATCGGCGTCGCGGAGCTCGCCGGGCGTCATCTCGGCGCGCTGCTCGACGAATGCGCGGTAGTCGTTGCCGGGCACGAAGCAGATCTCGACGCTGTCGGGCTTGTCGGCGACATCGAGCCCCAGCCGCCGCGCGTGGGCGCGAACCTCGTCCTTCAGCAGCCCACCGATCGGCAGCAAGAGCCGCGCGAGCTGCTCCTGGCCCAGCATGTACAGCACGTACGACTGGTCGCGCGAGGGGTCGGCGCCCTTGAGGAGACGGAACTGAGGGATCGACGATTGTCGATTGCCGATTGCCGATTCCGGCGCCAGGGGTGCTGCCGGCCCCGAATCGTCAATTGCGCTTACGCGCGCGTAGTGGCCGGTGGCAACGAAGTCTGCTTCGAGGGCGGGGAGGCGGTCGAGGAGGGCGCGGTACTTGATGTGCTCGTTGCAGCGGACACAGGGGTTGGGCGTGCGGCCGGTGCTGTATTCGCGCACGAAGCGGTCGACCACGTGCTCGCGGAACTGGTCCTCGAAGTTCATGACGTAGTGGCGGATGCCGAGCTGGTGCGCGACGCGGCGGGCATCGTCGATGTCTTCGACGCTGCAGCACTGCTGGTGGCCGGAGAACTCTTCGGCGCGCGCTTCGGTCCAGAGGCGCATGGTGACGCCGATGACGTCGTAGCCCTGTTCGACGAGAAGGGCGGCCGCGACCGAGCTATCGACGCCGCCGGACATGCCGACGACAACGCGGGGGCGTGACATATAGGCTAAGATCCTTTCGAGGCGCCCTCAGACCCTGGCGCCGGAGGAACGCTACCTGGAATCGGAAGCCCTGGCCCAACGAGCCGTCGACCTCCTGTCGGAGCGGCAGGCACTGGACATCGCCCTGCTCGATATCTCCCGTACGTCGACGTTCACGGACTATTTCGTGATCGCGACGGCGCAATCGCCACTTCAGTTTAGCGCCCTGCAGGAACACCTGGAAAAGGCTCTGAAGCCGGAAGGGGTCGAACTGCGCCACCGCGAGGGCTCGGCCGAAAGCGGCTGGATGCTGCTCGACTTCGGCGGGATCATCGTGCACATCTTCTCGCCGGAGAAACGGGACTACTACCGGCTGGAAGATCTCTGGGGCCGAACAAGCCCGGTGGTGCGGTTCACGAGCTAGGCGGTGGGCGGCTTCTATCCCCGGTGGCCAACGCCGGCGCGAGAGACTGCAGGAGTGTGGAGCATGAAGCGGTTGGTCTCATCGTCCTCGGGTTGCTGGGGCTCGGAGTGGTGGCAGCGATCGCCGCCCCGAACAGCGTGTGGTACCGGGAAGGGCGCCCGACACGGCCGGGCAGGGCGTTCGGCGCGGTGTGGACGGCGCTCGCGAAGCTCGGCGTGACCCCGCCGTTCATCGCGGCGCTGGAAACGCGCGGGCGGTGCTCCGGCGAGCCGCGGCGAATCCCTGTGTTGCTCGCGGACTACGCGGGCGGCGAGCGGTACGTGGTTGCGATGCTCGGCGAGCGCTCCGACTGGGTTCGGAACGTCCGGGCGGCGGGCGGCGAGGCGGTGCTCGTGCACCGGAAGCCGCGGCCCGTGCAGCTCGTGGAAGTGCCGGTGGAAGAGCGGGCGCCGATCATCAAGGTCTACGTGCAGCGTGCGAACGGCGCGCGGCCGCATATCCCGGTGCCGCCATCGGCGCCGGTCGAGGAGTTCGCGGCCGTCGCGGACCGGTACCCGGTGTTCCGCGTGGAGGCGCGGTAGGCGCATCCCCGGCGGGAATGGCGCGGTCAAGTGATGGCATTGCAAGCGGCGATGCGAAGCACACTGTCCCGGTGCGATCAGCGGCGTGCTGAGATAGGGTCACGAACCCTTCGAAGGAGGCTTCCGATGGCAGCCAACGGCATGGAGCGCGTGCGCCAGCAGCGCGAGATGATGCAGGACCTCTCGCGGCTGATGCGTGCGAGCGTGGACAACATGAGCGACCCACAGGGCAGGGCGCTGATGGAAACGAGCGCCGAGGTGCTCGGCGGGCTCGTCCGGGCGTTCTACCACTACGAATCCGGCGACGAGGAGGCGTGGGAGCGCGAAGAGGAGCCCGCGACCGCCAACTAGCCCGCCCGGACGGCGACCCCATGGCTCCGGCGGACGCGGACCGGGCGCGCGCCGGGGCACCATGGAACGGCGCCCCCCGCCGGGCAGCAGCCGGCAAAGGAGAGCAGGTGTTGCAGGAAGATAGAGCGAAGCAGGCAGCGGCGGCCGGCGGTTTCGGTGCGCTGCTGGCGGTTGTCACCGGCGCGACGGCCATCGGCATTGGCATCGTCGCCGCACTCGGCGCGGGGCTGGCCTGGGCCCTCTACCGCAACGGCGAGTAGCCGCCGGGATTCGCGGATATGAGCACGCCCCCTCCGAATCGGAGGGGGCGTTTGGTTTTGGGGCGTTACTCCCGGCCCTGGCCTAGTAGTCCTCGGGCGGAGGCGGCGGGGCCGCCGGCGGCTGCGGGATCTCCGCGACCAGCGACTCGGTCGTGAGCACGAGCGACGCGATGCTGACCGCGTTTTCGAGCGCCGAGCGGGTAACCTTCACGGGGTCGACGATGCCTAGTTCGAACATGTCGCCCCACTTGTCGTTCTCGGCGTCCCAGCCGTGGTTGGGGTCCTGGAGCT
>JBLNCO010000033.1:0-4232 GCA_050260715.1 Hyphomicrobiales bacterium
GCGCTGCTCGCACTTGTCGACAGCGAGCGCCAGCTCGGCCGCCGGGTGCTGGTCTACATCACCCACACGGCCAGCCGCGACATCTCCGGGCGACTCGAAGCCGTCCTTGGCGCCGCCGGCCACCGGGTCGCCTGCCTCAAGGCGGACACGGTCGCGCCCGAACGCCGCGAGGAGTGGGTCGCGCGCAAAGTGAACGAGGGACTCGACGTCCTCCTCGTCCACCCTCGTCTCGTCCAGACCGGGCTCGACCTCGTCGATTTCCCGACCATCGTCTGGCACGAGGTCGAGTACTCCGTCTACACGATGCGCCAGGCCAGCCGCCGCTCTTGGCGCATCGGCCAGCGTCTCCCGGTCCGCGTGGTCTACCTCGCCTACCGGGGCACGCTCCAAACGCAGGCGCTCACCCTCGTCGCGAAGAAGCTCCAGGCTTCACTCGCGGTCGAAGGCGAACTCACCGAAGACGGCCTCGCCAGCTTCGGCGACGACGGCGAAGACCTCCTCCTCGCCCTCGCCCGCACCCTGACCGAACAGGTCGAGGCGAACGATGAGTCGTTGGAGGGTCTGTTCGCGGCCGCCCGTGATGCATCGCAAACGCTTGATGCCAGCCTCGCCGAGGACCTCCCGGCCTCCGCAAAGGAGGGCGAAGGATACGGGCAGCCCGTCGAGTCAAGCAATCGACAACGCGAGCCAGACTACGCGGCCATTGATCCGGCTGAGCCCAGCACGCCTCGGCTGAACCTCGCGATAGCCGGATCATCGCAGCAGCTCCGGCTGTTCTAACGACCCGAGCGTAGGGAGGGAGTCCTCCCTACGCTCTTGCCAGAGAGGGTTGTTTTTTTGTTGCCCGCTACTCGCACCAAGCGGCTGACTACGACCGCAAATGAGTACCAGCCGACCCGTCCCCATTCCGTCGAGCCTGGTCCCAGGTGGAAATAGCGACAACAGCTGACGTCGCACCCCTTAGCATTCACCCATGGCTGCAATACCCCCTCGCTACGAAGCCGCTTGGATTCCCGGTTTCAACACCGACTTCGAACCTGACGAAGCGATCCGGCTCGGCGGCGCGTGGCTCGCCTCACGGAGAAGCGTCCGTTCGCGCGTCGTCGTGATGAACGCGAAGAAGATGATGGACAACCGTCCGTCCCTGCGAGAGCTCGCCACCCGGTTCCCTTTCGTGTCGCCCCAGTCCCGGGATGCGGGCAGCGCTCCCCGCGCGGTGCTGGCCGTCTATCCGACCAACACGACGCTTGCCCTCGCGGAAACGCTGGCGCTCGATGGTGCACTCTGCGTGATCCCAGGGACAATCGATGACGTGACATCGTGGATCGCTCGATCTCGAGCCACGAACCTCGCCTTCCCCGAGGAGGCACCGCCCGAACTGCCTGCGCTATCCGACACAGTGCGTGGCGAGCTTGATGGCATCTGTCGTTTCGGCGGGCACAACGAGTTCCTCGGCGGTGGCGAACAGGAGCGTGCGATTCCTGGGCTTCGCCGGATCGCTGCGCAGACGGACCGCCCGTCGCCCGAGCAGCTCGAGAACTACGTTCTGGCTGCCGGAGACGTTGGTGCTGACGGAGCGCGAAGGCTTCGAGACTGGTACGAGAAGGTGCTTCAAGGAAGACGGTTCAAGGACTACCGCGGTCGCCTCATATAGCACATACCCTCATGGTCGCCCCTCTGCGCCGTTCGCCCACGTCTGGCTGGTCGTCATCGTCTGGCCTTGACCCGATTTGACGGACATCCAAGATGAGGGGCGAAGGCTCCGAGGAGGATGTCCAGGTGGCAGAAGGACGGCCAAGACGGCAATTCAGCGACGCGTACAAGCAGGAGGTCATCGAGCTGTGTCGCACGAGCGGCAGGACGATCGCCCAGGTGGCGCGTGAGCTCGATCTGACGGAGACGGCGGTCCGGCGCTGGGTGGCCCAGGCCGAGATCGACAGCGGTCAGCGGGAAGGCCTGACCACGGACGAGCGGGCAGAGCTGGCGCAGCTCCGCAAAGAGGTCCGGGTGCTGCGCGAGGAGCGCGACATCCTCAAGCGAGCGACGGCTTTCTTCGCGAAGGAGACCCGGTGAAGACGTACCCCTTCATCGCGGCGGAGAAGGCCGCAGCGCGCAACGTCGCGAAGGCGTGCACGCTGCTCCGAGTCTCCCGCTCCGCCTTCTACGAATCGATTGGCCGGCTGCCCTCGGTGCGAACGCAGCAAGACGCCAAGCTGGGCGGCCGGGTCGTGGCGATCCATGCGGCGAGCCGTGGCACGTACGGTGCTCCACGAATTCACCAGCAGTTGCGTCGCGAAGGCCTCAGGACGGCGCGCAAGCGGGTGGCACGACTGATGGTCAGCCGCGGGCTGGCAGGACGCTGCAAACGACGCTTCAAGCGGACGACCATCGTCGATGGCGGTGCGGCAGCCGCTCCGGACCTGGTGCGGCGTGCCTTCGAAGCAGGCCCCGGCCTCGACCATGCATGGGTGGGCGACACCTCCTACGTCCGCACCTGGGAGGGGTGGTGCTACCTCGCCACCGTCATCGACCTCGCCAGCCGCCGGGTCGTCGGCTTCGCCGTGGCCGAGCACATGCGCACCAGCCTCGTCTCCGACGCCCTGGAGATGGCGCTAAAGTCACGACGGCCGTCGCCAGGGCTTATCTTTCACTCCGACCGTGGCACGCAGGGCGGATTCAAGTGGTCGTTGCAACACCTCGTCTCGGAGGTGGTGCGTCATGGATGTTCGCAGGCGTCAACAGGCGATTCGTGCAATGCGTGGCCAGATGTGGTCACCGGGTCGGCCATCAGCAGCGCGGCGTGAGGGCCGGAGACGCTTCTGGGAGGCGATCGCCCGCGGCGCATCGAGTGAGGATGCCGCAACCGAGGCTGGCGTCTCGCCGGGGGTCGGCGGGAGATGGTTCCGGCAGGCTGGCGGTATGGCACCCATCTCGTTGGTTCCACTGTCGGGGCGGTATCTGTCGTTTGCTGAACGGGAGGAGATCGCCATCGGGCACGCGCAGCACCTGAGCGTGCGGGAGATCGCGCACCACCTGAGTCGTTCGCCGTCGACGGTGTCACGGGAGCTGCGTCGCAACGCGTCAACGCGCGGCTATGCGGTGGAGTACCGGGCAACGACGGCACAATGGCATGCGGAGCGGCGTGCGAGCCGTCCCAAGGTCGCCAAGCTCGCGGCGAACGACACGTTACGCGCGTACGTGCAGGATCGGCTGGCCGGCACTATCACCAGGCCCGACAGCACGCCGGTGCCGGGACCTGATGTGCGTTGGCTCGGCCGCCGCCAGGGGCGCCGCCAGGATCGGCGGTGGGCCATGTCGTGGAGCCCGGAGCAGATCGCGAACCGACTGCGGGTCGACTTCCCGCATGATGAGACTATGCGGATCTCGCACGAGGCCATCTACCAGGCCCTCTACGTGCGGGGCCGTGGCGCGCTGCGTCGCGAGCTCGTCACCTGTCTGCGGACCGGTCGGGCGCTGCGTGTGCCTCGCGCCAGGACCCAGGGACGCGGCAGGAAGTTCGTCACGCCCGAGATCATGATCAGCGAACGACCGGCTGAGGCGGACGACCGAGCCGTACCCGGGCACTGGGAAGGCGACCTGATACTTGGGCTGAACAGCTCGGCAATCGGGACACTGGTCGAGCGCACCACCCGGTTCACGATGCTGCTGCACCTGCCCCAGATGGAAGGCCACGGCGGACCTCGACCTCATAACGGCCCTGCCCTGGCTGGCCATGGCGCCGAGGCTGTCCGGGACGCCATCACCTCCTCGATCACCACGCTCCCGCGGCAGCTCCGCCGATCACTCACCTGGGATCAGGGCGCCGAGATGGCCCAGCACGCTCAGCTGCGCATCGAGACGGGCGTGGCGATCTACTTTTGCGATCCGCACAGTCCCTGGCAGCGCGGAACGAACGAGAACACGAATGGCCTGCTACGCCAGTACTTTCCCAAGGGTACCGACGTCAGCAGACACAGCGTCAGCGATCTCGAAGCGGTCGCCGCGGCGCTCAACGCCCGGCCGCGCAAGACGCTCGGATGGAAGACTCCGGCCGAGGCTCTTGATCTCCATCTATACTCGCTCCAGCAAGGCGGTGTTGCGTCGACCAGTTGAACTCGGTCAGTACACCTCGTTGGCCTTCCGCGAACTGCTTGCCCGCCATGGCGTCCGCCAGTCGCTGAGCCGTCCGGGCCAGTGCTGGGACAACGCCGTCGCGGAGAGTTTCTTCGCCA
>JBLNCO010000034.1:0-5475 GCA_050260715.1 Hyphomicrobiales bacterium
CTCGTTGGGGGCAGCGTGCCCCGTGGCGGCCAGGTGGTCCTCCAGCTCGGCCGCCTCCGCGACCTGGGCGTGGTCGACGAACAGGTGGGGCAGGTGATCGCCGGAGCGGGCGTCACCCTCGAGGCGCTACAGGAGCATGTGGCCGCAAGCGGGTTCGCGTTCGGGGTCGATATGGCGTCCCGGGGCAGCGCCACGGTCGGCGGCATGGTTGCGACGAACGCGGGCGGCATGCACGTCCTCCGCTACGGTTCGATGCGCAGCCAGGTGCTCGGGCTCGAAGCGGTGCTCGCGGACGGGTCCGTCGTTTCGCGGATGAGCGGCCTCGCCAAGGACCAGGCCGGCTACGACCTCGTGCCGCTGCTCTGCGGCAGCGAAGGGACGCTGGCGATCGTCACGCGGACGCTCCTGCGCCTCGTGCCGCGCGAACCGTACGCGGCGGTGGTTCTCCTCGGCCTCGCGAACCTCGATCAGGCGTTGCTGGCGGTCGCGACGGCGCGCCGCTCCGTGCCCGGCCTCCAGGCGGCGGAGGTGTTCTTCGGCGACGGCCTCGAACTGGTCTGCGAACACGCACAGCTTTCGCCGCCCTTCGCCACCCGCCCGCCGGTGCATCTGCTGCTCGAAGCCGCCGGCCGCACCGACCCCCTCGCCGAGCTCGCCGGGGTCCTGGACGGCCTTGCGTTCGAATTCGAGAGTGCGGTTGCGAGCGAACCCGCCGAGCGCGCCCGGCTCTGGGCCTACCGCGAACGCCACACCGAGTCCATCAACGCCGCGGGGGTGCCGCACAAGCTCGACGTTTCCGTGCCGCTCGCCCGCGTGCCCGCCTTCGAGGCGGAGCTCCGGGCGCTGCTCGCGAAGGAGGCCCCTGAGGCACGTCTCGTTCTGTTCGGGCACCTCGCCGAGGGCAATTTCCACGTGAACCTCCTCGGGCTGCCTCCGGACGACGAGCGGGTCGACGAGCTCGTGCTGCGCCTGGTGGCGAGCTTCGACGGCAGCATCAGCTCCGAGCATGGCGTCGGCCAGGCGAAGGTGCGCTGGCTGCACCTGTCCCGAAGCCCCGCCGAAATCGCGGCGATGCACGCGATCAAGCAGGCCCTCGACCCCGCCGGCATCCTCAACCCCGGCGTCATGCTGCCCGCCGCCAACGGCAGCGGCGGCTAGACTGGCCCGATGGCAGCGAAGTCGCGCACGCGCAAACGGCGGCAATCGCGGGAGCGTTCCGCATCGCCTGTCCCGGCGCCCTCTACAGCCGGCCGCACGGCCCCGCGCCGCCTGGCGGCCGTCCGGCTGGTGCACCCCTTTCCGTCGCTGCTGGTCACCGCGCTCACGCTGGCCCTCGTCCCGCTCGCGGACCGCGGCGCGCCCGGCTCGTTATATGCGGAGCTTGGCCTCGGGATGCTCTGCTACCAGTTCGCCATTGGCGTGACGAACGACATCGCCGACGCGGAGCTCGACGCGGCGACGAAGCCCTGGAAAGCCATCCCGGCGGGCGCGATTTCGTCCCGCGCTGCGACCATGCTGGCGGCGCTGCTTGCGGGTGCGGGGCTCGTCGTCACACTGCCGCTCGACTTCGGGCCCTGGCTCATCGGGCTCGCCGGGCTGTCGCTGGGGCTCCTCTACGATGTCGCGCTCAAGCGGAGCAGCCTGAGCTTCGTGCCATGGGCGCTCGCGTTTCCGCTCATTCCGGTTTGGGTGTTCAGCGCGGCCGGCGCGTGGGAGCCGCTGCTCTGGTGGACGTTCCCGCTCGGGTTCGTGCTCGGCATCGCCGTGCAGCTGGCCAACCAGTCGCCCGATGCCCGCGAGGACCGCGAAGGCGGCGTGCGGGGTGTCGCGCAGCGTCTCGGTTCGCGAAGGTCGGCGCGGCTCTCGCTCGCGCTCTTCGGGGCCGGGTCCTCGGCGGCGGTGGTGATCCTCCTGTTCGCCGACCCCGCCTGGGCGGGACTGTGCGCGGCCACGGCCACGGTTGCGCTGCTGCTCGCGCCGCGGGCCGTACGGTTCTTCGGCCGCGATGGCCTCTTCGGGCTGCTGGCAGCGAGTTCGGCGCTGCTGGCCGTGCTGTTCCTGTCAGCGGTCTGACCGGGCGCTGACGTCGCGCGCCTCGATGCGCCGCAGACGCCGGTCGATGCTCCGCAGCGCGTGGCGCAGGATCGCCATGGTGATGAAGAAGTCGAGCCAGAGCAGGATGACGCCGATGCAGAGGCAGATGTCCTGCACCACCCGCTGGTTGATGAGCACCGCCATCAGGATGAAGGCGACGCCCAGGCCCGAGACCACGGAGGGAAGGACGATCAGCACGCGGCGCGTCCCATGATGAGGATGGTGGCGCGGCCGCCCGGACGAAAGCCGCTGCTTCCGCGCGTTTTGCCGGCTCGGGTCATTATGCCTGCCAACCTTCGGCCCCGGCCAGCCGCAGGAAGTCGGCGTGCACGGCCGGCGCGGCGGCGATCGCCGTTTCGCTGAAGATGGTGGCCGGCCGGCCGTCGCGTTCGGTGATGGTCCCACCAGCCTCCCGCACGTGCAGCAGGCCCGCCGCGAGGTCCCACGGGAACAGGTTCAGGTGGACGAAGATGTCGTAGCGCCCGGCAGCCGCGTAGGCGAGGCCCAGCGCCGCCGACCCCGGGATGCGCAGCGACTGCATGCCCGGCCAGAGCCGGAGCGCCGTCTCGATGAGCCCCTTCGCGCGGCGGTCGTCGTAGCCGAGGTCCATCGCGAACACCGAGGCGGCGACGGTTTCGGTGTTCGAAACGCGGACCCTGATGTCGTTCAGCCTGCAGCCGCTCCCGGCCACCGAGAGCCACTCCTCGTCCAGGATGGGCTGGAGGGTGAGCCCGAGACGCGGTTCGGCGTCGAAGCAGAGCGCGAGGCTGAACGCGAAGTGCGGGATGCCGCGCGAGAAGTTCTTCGTCCCGTCGATGGGGTCGATGACCCACATCCAGCCCTCGGCGCGCGTGGTGGCGGCGGTCTCTTCGCTGAGGACGGGGTGGTCCGGGAACTCCCGGCGCAGCAGCTCGGTCACGGTCCGCTCCACGTCGAGGTCGACCTGGGTCACGACGTTGCCGCGGCCTTTGGTCGCCGCCACGCCCGCGTGGCCGAACGCGGCCCGCGTAAGGCGCCGCGCCTCCGCCGCGCAGGCGCGCGCGACGGCAATGGCATCCTTACCCGACGCGGCTACCGGCAGCTCCGCCGACATGGATCCAGCCTAGGCGCGCGGCGCCTAAGGCGCAGGTTGCCGAAGGCGGCCTCTCCTGCGACCGTTGTCGTGCCCCCACAGGAGCGATGCATGGTGGCGAAGCCCATGACCCCCGAACAGGCAATGGAACTACTCGAAGCGGCGCCACGACGTATCGAGGCGGCGGTTCGTGGGCTCCCTGCGGGGCTACTGCGCGTGCGGCCGGCCGAGGGCGAATGGTCCCTGAACGAAGTGCTCGCGCACCTCCGCGCCTGCGCCGACGTTCGCGGCGGCGCAATCCGCGAGATCCTGGCAGCCCCCCACCCGGTGATCCGCGCGATGGACCCGCGGACCTGGATGGCGAAGACCGATTACCCGGACCTCGACTTCGACGTCTCGTTCGCCGCGTTCAGGAAGCAGCGCGAGGAGCTCCTCGCGGCGCTCGCCGAACTTCCGCCGGAGGGCTGGGTGCGGGCTGCGACGGTGAAGGGCGCCGGCAAACCGCTGGAGCGCACAGTCCGGGACTACGCCGAGTGGGTTGCGATCCACGAGCGCCCGCACCTCAAACAGATCGAGCGAACGGCCCGGGCGCTGCGAATCCAGTAGACCAGCGGGTCAGGATGCGGCGGCGGCGCGAATGATCGCCGCCAGCTGCCGCGCACCATGCACCAGCGATGGCCCGGGCTGGAGGATGTCCGGCGCCTTGATCTCGTGGACCTGCCCGTTGCGCACCGCCGCCACGCGCTCCCAGCCGGGCCGAGCGACGATACGTTCGGGGCGCACCTTCTTCCCACACCAGCTCGCGACGATCACGTCCGGGTCTCGCGCCGGCACCGCCTCCACCGCCACGATGCGGTCGTTCGCGCTCCGGCAGCCGCGATGCTCCGGAAAGATGTCCTCGCCGCCGCACAGCTCGATCAGCTCGCTGACCCAGGCGATGCCCGTGATGAGCGGCTCGTCCCACTCCTCGAACAGCACCCGCGGCCGGCGGGGCAGGTCTGCGGCGCCCGCGCCGATCGCCGCAAGGTCCCGCTCGAACTCGTCCGCGAGCGACTTGCCGCGCTCAGGCTCGCCCAGCACGGCGCCGATCGTGGCGATGGCGAGCGCGGTCTCCGCAAGGGTGCGCTGGTTCGTGATGAGCACCGTCACCCCGCGCCGGATAAGCTCCGTCGCGATGTCCGCCTGCAGGTCCGAAAACCCGAGCACGAGGTCCGGTTCGAGCGCGAGGATGCGCTGGACGTGGGCCGTCTGGAACGCCGCGACGTGCGGCTTGCGACGGGCCTCGGGTAGGCGCACCGCGTACCCGCTCACGCCCACAACCCGGTCGCCGGCACCGGCAGCGAACGCGACCTCGGTCGTCTCCGCCGTCAGGCAGACGATACGCTCCGGGCGGCGCACCTCACGCCTCGCCGAGTTCGAACGAATACGTCTCGATGACCGGGTTGGCCAGCAGCCGGGCGCACATCTGGTCGACCTGCTGGCGAGCGGTCTCCTCGTCGGGGGCGTTGAGGCTGACCTGGAAGTACCGCCCCGAGCGCACCCCCGTTACGCCGTCGAACCCGAGCGACTTCAACGCGCCGGCGATCGTGTTCCCCTCGGGGTCGTTCACGGTGGGCTTGAGCGAGACGAACACCAGCGCGCGGAAGGTAGTGGCGGTGGCATCGGTCATTCGGGCAGCTCCGAACCAGTCAGCATGCGGTAGGCGGTGAGGTACCGCTCGGTGGTGGCGGCGACCACATCATCCGGCAGCGGCGGTAGTGGGTCACCTTCGCGCCAGTTCGCGGCGAGCCAGTCGCGTACGGGCTGCTTGTCGAAGCTCGGTTGCGGGCGGCCCGGCTCGTACCCTTCGAGCGGCCAGAAGCGCGAGCTGTCGGGCGTCAACACCTCGTCGATGACGATGACCTCTTCGTTCCAGATGCCGAATTCGAGCTTCGTGTCGGCGATGATGATGCCGCGGTCGAACGCGATTTGCTGGGCGTAGCCGTACACGGCCAGCGTGCGGATGCGCATCGCGTTCGCGACCTCGGCCCCGACCAGTTCCTCGAACTGCTCGTAGGTGATGTTCTGATCGTGGCCAACGTCGGCCTTGGTGCTCGGCGTGAAGATCGACTCGGGGAGGCGGTCGGCCTCGCGGAAGCCGGGCCCGAGCGGGATGCCGCAGATGCTCCCGGAGCGCTGGTACTCCTTCCAGCCGCTCCCGGCCAGGTAGCCGCGCGCGATGCCCTCGGCCTCGATGCGCTTCGCCTTGCGCACCCGCAGCGACCGCCCGTCGTAGCGCTCGTGGAGGGGGACCGGCTCGAGGGTCGCGT
>JBLNCO010000035.1:0-18132 GCA_050260715.1 Hyphomicrobiales bacterium
CCCCCCCCCCCCCCCGTACGTTTTTTTCCTTGGCAACCGTGGGGCCGGGCCGCCCCCCGCCCCCCGGCCTCGGTTCATCCCTCGCGGCGGTCACACCACGGCTCGATCCGCCTTCACGTTCACCCGGCACCGGGCACCGGGCACTGGCCACTCGGCACTCGGCACTTCGGCACTCCGGCACTCTGATTCAGTTGAGCCTGAACGTGTCGCCGTCTTCTTCGTCCTCGTCGTCGTCATCGTCGCTGTCGGTGTAGACGCCGGCCGGCGAGCCCTTCCAGACCGTAACGATGAAGTCCTCGCGGTAGGGGTCCGCGGTCATCACGAGCCGCTCGTCGATCGTGTCGATGAGCATCTGGATGCGCTCTTCGTTCGCGTCGGCTGTGGTGCAGAGCGTGGCGAACACGTTCTCGCCCTGGAAATGGAGGTCGACGCGCCCGATGATCCCGCCGTCTTCGAGCAGGGTGTACGCCTCCGAGTAGGGGGTCCGGTTCTCACGTTCGAATTCGATCACGGCCGGACCTGTCCGTTTCCGAAGATGGTCCACTTGTAGCTCGTCAGCTCGCGGAGGCCCATCGGGCCGCGGGCGTGGATCTTCTGGGTCGAAATGCCGATTTCGGCGCCGAGCCCGAACTGCGCGCCATCGGTGAACTGCGTGCTCGTGTTCACGTACACGGCCGCCGAATCGACCAGGTCCACGAAGCGCATGGCGTTCGTGTAGTTCTCCGTGACGATGGCGTCGCTGTGATGGCTGCCGTAGCGCTCGATGTGCTCGATCGCTTCGTCGAGCGAGCCGACAATCCGTACGCCGACGCGCAGCGCGAGGTGCTCCGTTCGCCAGGTGTCCTCGGTCGCGGCTTCGACCACCGCATCGGGCTGGCCGCGCAGGATGTCGGCCGCAGCGGCATCGGCGATCAGCGTGACCTTCGAACCCCAGCGCGCGGCCAACGCCGGCAGGAACGCGCCCGCGATCTCGCGGTGCACGAGCAGCGTGTCCACGGCGTTGCAGATGCTGTAGCGCCGCGTCTTCGCGTTGTCGACCAGCGTGACCGCCTTCGGCACGTCCGCGTCGGCGTCGATGTACATCTGCACCACGGCCTCGCCGTGCGCGACCACCGGCATCGTGGCGTTGCGGCGGACGTGGTCGATGAGCTGGGCGCCCCCGCGCGGCACCACCAGGTCGATGAGGTCGTGGGCCTGCAGAAGGTCGTCGACCAGCGCGCGGTCCGGGTCGGCGATGACCTGGACGGCGTCGGACGGGACAGCGGTACCCGCGAGCGCCCGCTGGATCAGGTCGCCGAGCGCGGCGTTGCTGTGGCGCGCCTCCTTGCCGCCGCGAAGGATGGCCGCGTTCCCGCTCTTCAGGCTGAGTGCCGTGATGTCGACCGTCACGTTCGGGCGGGACTCGTAGATGGCAGCGACCACGCCCAGCGGCACGCGCCGGCGGCCGATGAGCAGCCCGTTCGGGAGCGTCCGGCTATCGAACACCTCACCGACGGGGTCGGGCAGCCGCGCGACCGCGCGCGTATCGGCGGCAATGCCGCGCAGGCGCTCGGGCGTCAGCGTGAGCCGCTCGACAAATGCCTCGGCGTAGCCGGAATCGCGGGCGGCTTCGAGGTCGCGGGCATTCGCTTCGAGCACCGGCGCCTGGTCCTGTTCGAGCAGGTCGGCGATGCGCAGAAGGGCCGCGTCCTTTTCGGCAGTGGAGAGCGTGGCGAGCTGCCGCGCCGCCTTGCGGGCGAGGGCTGCGCGCTCGCGAACGAGGGAGACCGCTGTCGTCATGCGATGAGTGTAGCGCACGTTGGCTGTTCGCTACCGGCTCTGCGGAGTCAGGCCAGCGCGTCGCGCAGTTCGCCAAGGTGCGCGATGACGCGGTCGGGCATGACCACCATGTCTTCGCGCAGTTCCAGCCGCTCACGATGGATCCAGACGGCGTACAGCCCGGCGTTCTTCGCGCCGCCCACGTCGGCGTAGAGGTTGTCGCCGACGTGCCACGCCTCGCCCGGTTCGGTGCCCGTGGCCGCCAGCGCGTGTTCGAACACGGCCTTGTTCGGCTTTCCGTGCCCGAAGGCCCCCTCGATGATCACCACATCGAAGTGCTTGGCGACATCGAAGCGCTCGATCTTGCCCTGCTGCATGTCGGCCGGGCCGTTCGTGAGGAGCGCCAGCTTGTAGCCGTCGGAACGCAGCCAGTCGAGCGTCTCCCAGGCATCGTCGAACGGCTTGATCCGCCCGCCGACCTCCTCGCTGTACCGCTCGTTGATCTTCGGCGCCAGCTGCGGATCGAGCCCTTCGGCCCGAAGGGCAAGGTCGACGACGTGCTCGCGGGCTTCGTTCAGGCGCACGCGCCAGTGTTCGACCGCCGCTTCGTCGCGCCAGAACTCCATGCCCTCGCGCCGGATCGCTTCCCGGATGCGGGTCCACTCGACCCCGAGCCGCGGCGCGTATTCGCGGCACGCGATCTCCCACGCCGCATCGAGCCCGCCCGAGGTGTCGAGGAGTGTGTCATCCATGTCGAAGAAGATGGCGCGCGGCTTGGTACTCACAGCTCTACGGTAGCCGATTGCCTCGCCTTTCGCCCCACGCCGCGAACCGGTAGGGTTCGCCCAGCGCCAGCGAGAGGTACGGGATCATCAGCAGCGAGGAGTTCGACCGGTTCGTCAGCGAAAACGTCTGGGCGGTGGTCACCACCCTCCGCAGGGATGGCAGCCCGTCGTCCTCAATGAACGCCTACGCCCGCGACGGCGACCAGTTGCTCATCAGCACCCAGGCCACCGCCTGAAAGTTCGCACCCTCGAACACGACCCGCGCATCACCGTCTGCATCATCAACGACCGCGCGCCGTTCAACTACGTCTCGGTCGAAGGCACTGCGGAAGTGCTGCGCGAAGGCGTGCTCGAACCCACGCGAAAGGTGTTCGCGGCGCTGGCCAGGATCGGCGGCCGGGAACCGGAGAACCTGGAGCAGTGGATCGCTGAGCAGCGGCGCGTCATCCTGCGGGTCACGCCAACGCGCGTCTCGGGCGTGATTCGGCGCCGCTGATACGCCCCGCTGACGCGCCCGACCGGCCGGGCTGTGTACACTGCCCGGAGAGCACCATGCGAAACATCCGAATCGGAAAGCTGCTGGGCATTCCCATCCTTATTAACCCGAGCTGGTTCGTGCTCCTCGGGCTGACGACCTGGCTGCTCGCCGCCCGCGTCTTCCCCGACTCATTCGGTGAGGCCTCGACCCAGACGTACGTCCTCATGGCGCTGGCCAGCGTGCTCCTCTTCTTCGCCTCGATCGTGCTCCATGAGCTCGCGCACAGCGCCGTGGCCCGCGCCTACCAGATCCCCGTTCGGAGCATCACGCTCTTCGTCTTCGGCGGCGTCGCCCAGATCACCCGCGAGGCGAAACGGCCGCTCGCCGAGCTCCTCATGGCCGCCGCGGGTCCCCTCACGAGCCTCGTCCTCGGCGTGCTGTTCCTTGGAGCCTGGTGGGCGCTCGGGGCACAGAGCTCGCGGCCCGTCGACCACGTCATCGTCTGGCTCGGCATCACGAATGGTGCGCTGGCCGTGTTCAACCTCATCCCGGCCTTCCCGATGGACGGCGGCCGCATCTTCCGTTCGCTCATCTGGCTCATCGGCCGCGACTACAACCGGGCGACCACTATCGCGGCGTGGACCGGCCGTGGCTTCGCGTGGCTGCTCATGGCCACCGGCTTCCTCGCCTTCCTGAACGTGAACGTCTACGTCGCGGAGCCCGGCTTCAGCGGCCTCTGGCTGGTCTTCATCGGCCTCTTCCTCGAAAACGCCGCGCGCTCGAGCCTCCTGCAGAACCGCTACATCCAGGCGCTCGACCGGGTGACCATCGGCGAAATCATGATCCCCGACCCGCCCGTCATCGACCCTGACATGACGGTCGCCTCGCTCGCCCGCGGGGTGCTCGAAATCAACCCCCGCGTCTGCTACTTCGTCGAAGACGAGGGGCGGCTCGCGGGGATCATCAGCGGCTACCAGATGTACGAGGTGCCCGAGGGCCTCTGGGATTCGGTGACCGCCGGCCAGGCGATGATCCCGCGCGACCGTCTCCTCGCCGTGGACCCCGATAAGAAGGTGTCGGAAATCCTGCTCGACATGGAGCAGCGCGACCTGACGCATATGCCGGTCGTGCGCGAAGGGCGGGTGGTCGGCGTCGTTGGCCGCGATCGCATCCTGAACGTGCTGCGGCAGGCCGGTCTGCTGCGCCTCCCCGCACGGTGAGGCCCGCCCGGCATGCGTGAGCTCCTGACCCAACACTGGCTCGTCTACGCCATCATCGCCGTTGGGCTGATCCTGGTGGTTGTCGCCGGTCTCGCGTTCGAAGGCGCGATCCTGTGGGTGGGCGGCATCGTCGGCGTGCTGGTGGGCATCGCCATCGCCTCCCTGAACAAGGACCGCGACGAGTAGGCGCGCACCTCGCCGCAGCTGCCCGGCCACGCCTCCCGCATCGTCCTCAGGCCTAAAAGATCGGGTTGACGATTACCGCCTGTTCCCGCGACGGCCCGACCGAAATCAGGTCCACCGGGCACTCCAGGAGTTGTTCGACGCGGCGGACAAACGCCTGCGCCTGCGGCGGCAGGTCGTCGAAGTTGCGCACTTCGCTCGTCTTGTCGGTCCAGCCTGGGAGCTCCTCGTACACGGGACGCACGCGGTTCAGCACCGACTCGCGCGCCGGGAGCGTCTCGATGATCTCCCCGTCCAGTTCGTACGCGGTGCAAATCTTGATGCTTTCGAGCCCATCCAGCACGTCGAGGCGCGTGAGCGCGAGCGCGGAGAGCCCGTTGAACCGGACGCTGTACCGCGCCGCAACGGCATCGAGCCAGCCGATGCGCCGCGGGCGGCCGGTGGTCGTGCCGTATTCGCCGCGGCCGTCCTCCTTGCCGTGATCGCGCAGGCGGTCGGCGGTTTCATCGAAGAGTTCGGTCGGGAAGGGGCCGTTACCCACGCGCGTGCAGTAGCTCTTGAACACCCCCACCACGCGCTGAATCTCCGTCGGGCCGATGCCTACGCCGAGCCCTGCGCCGCTGCTCGATGAGCTCGGCACGCTCGAGGTGACGTACGGGTATGTGCCGTGGTCGAGGTCGAGCAGTGAGCCCTGCGCCCCTTCGAGCAGCACGTAATCCCCGCGGCGGTGCGCGTCGAGCACCACCTGCTGGGCATCGCCGACGTACGGCGCCAGCCGCCGCCCGAACTGCCGGTACCGCTCTATGCACTCCTTCATATCGATGGGCTCGCCGCCGTAGACCTGCGTCATCACGCGGTTCTGGTACTCGAGCGCCGCCTCGACGCGCGGTGCGAGGTCCTCGGTACGCAGGAGGTCGGCGATGCGGATGCCCCGGCGGGCCACTTTGTCGACGAAGCACGGCCCGACGCCCTTGCCCGTCGTGCCGATGGCCGCATCGCCGCGCATCTTCTCGTCGAGCAGGTCGAGCGCGCGGTGCCAGGGCATGATCACCTGCGCCCGGTCGCTCACGATGAGCTTGCTGGTGTCGATGCCCTTGTCCTGGAGCTGTTCGATTTCGCCCAGCAGCACTTCGGGGTCGATGGCTACGCCGTTGCCGATGACGCAAGTCTTTTCGGGGTAGAAGATGCCGGCCGGCACCAGGTGCAGCTTGAATTCGCCGCGTTCGTTGACGATGGTGTGCCCGGCGTTGTTCCCCGCCGAGTAGCGCGCGACCACACGTGCTTTCCGGGCGAGGAGGTCGACGATCCGGCCTTTGCCTTCGTCGCCCCACTGCCCGCCGACAACGACGACGATAGGCATGGGAGCTTCCTTGGGGCGCGTCTTCGCAAGACGCGGATACGGGCCTCCCTGTGGGGAAGGCCCGTTGAGCCACTTTACAGCATCCGTTGCCTCGCGAAAATTCGACCAGCGCAAACAGTCAAAACACCGCAGAGCCGAACGTCGTTCGGCCCGAATGTGAGCTGCTTCACACAACGGGCTGGCGCCTACCCTCACTGGCCCGTACACCATGCTGGCGGCAGCCGCGCCCCGCGCCGATCGTCAGGGTGTGCGAACGACGTCACTGTGCCGTGCTCGCATCACCCTCTACCCTGAACCCAGGGGTCGGGACGGAACGTGCGGTGAGGTGGAAATGTACGATGCCATAGTGGTCGGTGCGCGCTGCGCGGGCGCTCCGCTGGCGATGAATCTCGCTCGCAAGGGGCACCGTGTCGTCGCGCTCGATCGGGGCGGGTTCGATGGCTCTCCTGGCGACGCCCAGGCGATGACCGGCCGCTCCGTCTACCGCATGGCCGACTGGGGCCTGCTCGAGCGCCTGAAGGCGACCGGCGCGATCCCGATCCGCATGCTCACCCTCACTGCCGGCGAAGGTTCCGTCGATATCCCCTATTGGGGCCCGCTCCCCGGCGTCTGCCCGCGGCGCGGCATCCTCGATTCGCTTCTCGCCGGTGCTGCGCGCGAAGCCGGCGTCGAACTGCGCGAACACACCACCGTCACCCGGCTCCTTCGTAACGGCGATGGCACCGTCTGTGGCGTCGAAGCGGTCGGTCCCGACGGCAAGACGTACACCGAGGAAGCGAAGGTCGTCGTCGGAGCCGACGGCCGCGATTCGCTGGTCGCCCGAGAAGTTGATGCGCCCGCTTACAACCAGTTCCCGGTGATGACGGGCGCTTTCTATGCCACCTACCGGGGCATGCCGGCCGAAGGCATCGAGATGTACTTCCTCAGCCGCTCCTCGATCCAGGTACTCCCCACCGATGGCGGCGCAACCGTCGGAATCTTCCTCCCAATCGCCGAATTCGAGCAGGCCCAGGCCGACGTCGAAGGCGCGGTCGAGCGGGCGCTCGCCGAAGTGCCCGGGCTCGCCCTGCGCATCGGCTGCGGCAAGCCCGAATCACCGTGGAAGGCGCATCGCTGGGGCGACTCGTTCTACCGGCCGCTCGGCGGCCCGGGCTGGACGCTCGCCGGCGATGCCGCGTTCTTCAAGGAGCCGATCCTCGGCCAGGGGATCAACGATGCCTTCCGCGACGCCGACAACGTCTCGGCCGCCATCCACGAAGGGCTGACCGGCGGCGACATGCAGGCCGCGCTCGACCAGGCCCAGGCCTACCGCGACGAGCGCACGCGCGTGCTCTTCCAGGCCACCCTCGACTTCGCTCGCTTCGAAGTCACGCCCCAGAAGCTGAGCATGCTCGCCGCCTGGGCGGAAAACCTGCTCCGCTAGCCGTCGCGAACCCCTCTGAGAGCTGAATCACATTCTTCGCGCGTCACGGGCCATATCCTTTCGCGCCATACCCTGTAGGACGAATCGAGGCACCCACGGATGTACGATGCCATCGTCGTCGGGGCGCGCTGCGCCGGTTCTCCCACCGCCATGCTGCTTGCGCGCGCCGGGCACCGCGTGCTGCTGGTCGATAGGGCCCGTTTTCCGAGCGACACCGTGTCCACCCACGCCCTGACGAACGAGGCCGTGCCCACGCTGGCGGCCTGGGGCGTCCTCGACCGGCTCGTCGCGACCAATCCGACTCCCGTCTACCGCGCCACGTTTCGTGCGGGCGGCGAGGCGGTCGAAATCAAATTCGACCCGCCGGGGTACTGCCCGCGCCGCACCGTGCTCGACGCGATCCTCGTCGACGCCGCACGGGAGTCGGGCGCAGAGGTCCGCGAAGGCTTCTCCGTCTCCGGCTTCCTTCGCGGCGAAGACGGCCGCATCACCGGCATCCGCGGTCGCGGCGCCGATGGCAGGGAGGTTGTGGAGGAGGCGCGGGTAGTCGTTGGCGCGGACGGCCGCAACTCCATCCTCGCGCGCGAGGTGAAGCCCGAGGAGTACAACCAGCTCCCCGCCCTCACCTGCGGCTACTTCTCCTACTTCGAAACCTTCCCCGCGGAAGGCATCGAGCTTAACTTCACCGGCGACCGCATGGTCTTCGTGTTCCCCACGAACGACGGCCTCTGCTGCGTGGGCGCCGAATGCCTCGCCGAACAGTTCCCCGCCTTCCGCGCGGACGTCGAGGGGACCATGGCGGCGAGTTTCGCGATGGTGCCCGGCTTCCCCGAGCGGGTCGCCCGCGCCCGGCGCGTCGAGCGCTGGACGGGCATCAAGTTGCCCAACTGGTACTACCGGAAGCCGTTCGGCCCCGGCTGGGCGCTCGTCGGCGATGCCGGCTACCTGAAAGACCCGGTGCTCGGTATGGGCATGAACGATGCCTTCCGCGACGCGGGCCTGGTGGCGAAAGCACTCGACGACGTGCTGAGTGGCCGCGCGGAATTCGATGCCGCGCTCGGCGAGTACCAGCGGCGCCGCGACACCGCCACGGCGATGATGTACCAGCTGAACTACGAGTTCTCGAAGATGCGGGTTGGGCCCGAACACCTGCAGATGATCGCTGCGGGCCCGCCGCCCAGACCCGCTGACGCCATCGGCTGACTACAACGTTCTGTGTTGTATTGGTTGGCGGCCCGGGAAATGGCCTTCTGTCCAGTATTCTTGACCAGTGGGCCACCTAGAACTCATCAATAACATCTCGGTAGCGCTTGCGCTTGCCTTTGCCGGTGGGTACCTCGCGCGCCTCGCGCACATCCCGACAATCGTCGGTTACCTCGCTGCGGGGGTTGTGCTCAGCCCTTTTACGCCCGGGCTCGATGCGGACCTCGAGACGATTCGCCAGCTCGCTGAGGTCGGGATCATCTTCCTGATGTTCGGCATCGGGCTCCACTTCAACCTCGTCGACCTGCTCTCGGTGCGCGGCATCGCCATCCCCGGAGCCCTCCTGCTCATGACCACCGTCACGGCGCTCGGGGTTGGGATAGCCTGGAGTACCGGGCTGGGAACACAGGAGGGCATCGTCATCGGGCTGGCCGCGAGCATCGCGAGCTCGGTCGTCATCTCGCGCGCGCTCGAAGACCGCGGCCTGGTGCAGTCCATCCCGGGCCGCATCGTCGTCGGCTGGACCATCGTCGAGGACCTGCTGACGGTCATCGTCCTCGCGGCGCTGCCCATCCTCGCGAACAACGGCCAACAGCACGTCGGCCGCCAGATCGCCGAAGCCGTGATCAAGTCCGGCGCCTTCCTGCTAGTCATGCTGACGCTCGGCCCGCTCGTCATCCCCTGGCTGCTCCGGCGGGTGGCGATGCTCGGTTCGCGAGAGCTCTTCATCCTCGGCGTGGTGGCCCTGGCGCTCGGCATCGCCACCGGCGGCACGCAGTTCGGCGTGTCGGTGGCGCTTGGGGCCTTCATCGCCGGGGTCGTCGTCAGCGAAACGGAGATGGGCCACCAGGCCACCGCCGACGTGCTCCCCCTGCGCGAAGCGTTCGCCGTGCTCTTCTTCGTGTCCGTGGGCATGCTCATGGACCCCGGAGCGCTCCTCGACCGCATCGACGTCCTGGGCCTCGTGCTCGCCCTCGTGATTGCCGGGAAGGCGATCATCATCCTGGTTATCTTCGCGTTCCTCCCCTACCCGGCCCGGACCGCGCTGATCGTCGCGTCGGGTTCCGCGCAGATGGGGGAATTCTCCTTCCTCATCGCCGACCAGGCTCTGCAGCTCGACCTGCTGAGCAGCTCGACCTACAACATCATCCTCGCCGCTTCCATCATCTCCATTGCCCTGAACCCGCTCGCGTGGAAGCTCGCCCGCGAAGGCGAGGGCTGGCTGCAGGGCTCCGGCCCGGTCTGGCGAGTTTTGAACCGTGCCGGCCCGCTCCCTCCTCCACCGGCCGTAGCCGATGAGCACGTCGTTATACTCGGCTACGGGCGCGTGGGCGAGCTCACCGGCCATGTGCTGCGCCAGCTCGAAATCCCGCACGTCGTCGTCGATGCCGACCTGAGCCACGCACGCCGCCTGGCGAACGCCGGCCAGGACGTCGTCTGGGGCGACGCCGCGAGCCACGATGTGCTCGAAAAAACGCGCCTGGAGCGCGCCCGGCTGCTCGTCTGCGCCCTGCCCGACGAGAACACGACCTTTCTCGCCATCACGAACGCGCGGCGCATTAACCCGGGCCTGCCGGTGGTGGTCCGCGCGCGCGAACGCCAGGAGCTGCTCGCCCTGCGTGAGCTCGGGGTCCAGGAAGTCGTCGTCCCCGAATACGAAGGCGGCCTCGAGCTCATGCGCCAGACGCTGCTCGGCCTGGGCTTCGATGGGGAAGAGGCGCTGCGCTACTCGCGAGCCGTGCGCGACATCCACTACGAGCCGGGCGCCCCTGAGCCTAACCACGTCTGATCCGGCCGGCCGGACCCCGATCGCAGGCCCGTTCGCTCCTTCATGCCCTCCGGGCGCAGAACCTATCGTGCAGGCAGGAAGGAAGTGCGTGATGGAAGTCCAGCTGACAGCCCGGGAGAAAGAGCTGCTCTGCGAAGTGCTGGAGGCGTATCTCGCGCACATCCAGGCTGAGATTGTTCGAACCAGCGACTACCACTGGCGCAAGCAGCTCCACGACCGCGAGTATCGCGTGAAGGTGCTCTACGGCACCCTCTGCGCCGCGCCCGTCCTGCCCCCCGAGGAGGCCGGCGAGACCCGGGGACGCACCGGGGAGTCTGCCTCCGCGGCTGAGCGCCGGGAGCCGCTGACGGTATAGAGGCGGGTTGGCGAGCCCGCGAGGGACCTGTGGCGGGCGCTTCGGTCAGGCCTTCGACCGTGGGCGTCCGCCGCCCTATTCTCGGGACACTCCCTTCCCGAGGCGCGCCATGGCAACCTTTCGCATCCTTCTTACTCCCGGCGACGGTATCGGCCCCGAAGTGCTGGCCGAGGCCACGAAAGTCCTCGAGCGCGTGCAGAAGCGCTTCGGCCACGAGTTCCAGTACGAAGAGGAGATCATCGGCGGCGCTGCGCTCGACAAATATGGCGTCGCGCTCCGGCCCGAGACGGTGGCGAAGGCGAAGCAGTCGGCCGCGGTCCTCTTCGGCGCCGTGGGTGGGCCGAAGTGGGACGACCCCCAGGCCCAGCATCGCCCCGAAGACGCCATCCTCGGCATGCGCAAGCAGCTCGGGCTCTTCGCCAACCTGCGCCCGGTCAAGGTCTACCCCGAGATGCTCGCCCAGAGCACGCTCAAGCCCGAGGTCCTCGAGGGCGTCGACATGGTGGTCATCCGCGAGCTGACCGGCGGGCTCTACTTCGGCCAGCCGAAGAAGCGCTGGACGAACGCCAGCGGGCGCCAGTCGGTCGATACCCTTCGCTACAGCGAAAACGAAGTAGAGCGCATCTGCCACGTCGCCTTCCAGCTCGCCCGCCAGCGCCGCAAGAAGGTGACCAGCGTCGACAAGGCCAACGTCCTTCGCTCCGGGCAGATGTGGCGCGAAATCGCGACAGAAGTTGGCGCGCAGTACCCCGACGTCAGGCTCGACCACCTGCTCGTCGATGCCGCCGCCATGAACCTCATCCGCAACCCGGCGAACTTCGATGTCGTGGTCACCGAGAACATGTTCGGCGACATCCTCACCGACGAGGCGGCCATGCTCGCGGGCTCGATGGGCATGATGCCCAGCGCCTCGCTCGGCCGCCGGAAGAAGGACGGCACGGGCATCGGCCTCTACGAGCCCATCCACGGTAGCGCCCCGGATATCGCCGGCCAGCGCAAGGCGAACCCCCTCGCGATGATCCTGAGCGCGGCGATGATGCTGCGCCTCTCGCTCGGCCTCGAAGAGGAAGCCGCCGCGGTCGAATCGGCCGTCGATGCCGTCGTCGCCGAGGGGTACCGCACGCCGGATGTCGCCGGCCCGGGCGCGAAGCCCGTCGACACCGTGAAGATGGGCGACCTGGTCGCGGAGCGCATCTGAGCGCTCACGAAACGGCCGCCGAGTGAAAATCCGGCAAGAACAGGCGGGGCTAGAAAGGCCCTCTGATGATTGAGTACACGGTCATCCTCGAACCGGGGCCACCGAACTGGTCGGCGTACGTCCCGGACCTTCCGGGCTGTGTGGCCGCTGCCGAGACTCGCGAAGAGACGCTGGATCTCATCCGCGAGGCGCTGGCGCTGCACCTCGCCGGCCTGCGCGAGCGGGGGCAGGAGGTTCCCCCGGCGACCAGTCAGGCGGTGCGGGTCACGGTCCCGGCATGACCCGATACCCCGCGACTACTACGGCAAGATCTTCTACGGGCGCGAGGACGCGGCCTGGCCGTAGCGGCCGCCTTCGCTCCCGGTGGTTCGTTCGAACCTCCGAGCGAAATCCGGCCGCCGACCGCTACGACCTCGTGCCCTGGGCCTGCCAGACCGTGACCCAGCCTTCGCCACCGCGAATCGCGTTTTCGGTGGCCGCCGCGTCCAGTTCGCGTAGCCGCTCGAGGGCGCGGTCCAGCATCTCTTCGCCGTCGCTCGATGTGGCACGCAGCCGCAGGCGCACCGGTTCGAGCACGTGGCGCTCGATCATCCCGCGCACCGACTGCGGCCAGACGAAGAACGAGAATCCTTTTGGCGCGCCGAACTTCCCGCGGTGCTGCCCGAGCCACAGGTACCGCTCCTGAACCGAGCCCACGGGCGCCACGATGGCCACCAGCGGCCCTTCGTCCGGGACGGTGCGCGTGTCGATCAGCAACCGCTCCGGGAAGGTGGTGAAGCCGATCGTGATGAGGTCTGCGCTCTCCAGCACCTGGCGGACTGCTTCTGGGTCAAGACTGAGGCCGTTTTCTGTGAGCATATGAGCCTCCGCTTCTCTGCTGGTTCTCCTCCGTTCTCACGGTAGGTTGGGGGTCGCGCGCCGTGTTCCCATCGCACCTGCCGGGCGCCTTGCAAGTCTCTGGCGATGGACAAGAGAGGGGGTGGGCTCGCGCCGCACCCCCTCCCGGTGCTTCTCCTCCGCGAGCGGGAGGGCTAGTACATCGGCGGTGCGGCGGGAGCCGCGGCAGCCGGCTGCTCCGGCTTCTCGGTCACCAGGCAGTTCGTGGTCAGCACCATGGAGGCGATCGAAACCGCGTTCTCCACCGCCGAGCGCGTCACCTTCGCCGGGTCGATGATCCCCCGTTCGACCATGTCGATGTCGAGCTCGTCGCGCGCCGCGTCGTAGCCCTTGCCGCGGGCCAGGCCCTTCACCTCAGCGACCACCACCGAGCCGTCCTTGCCGGCGTTAATCGCGATGCGGCGGAGCGGCTCTTCGAGGGCGCGGCGCAGGATGTTCGCGCCGGTCGCCTCGTCGCCCGAAAGCTTCACCTTCTCGAGCGCCGGCAGCGCGTTGATGAGCGCCACGCCACCGCCGGGGACGATGCCCTCTTCCACCGCCGCGCGGGTCGCGCTCAGGGCGTCTTCCACGCGGTGCTTCTTCTCCTTGAGCTCGACCTCGGTCGCTGCGCCGACCTTGATGACGGCGACGCTGCCGGCGAGCTTGCCGAGCCGCTCTTGGGCCTTCTCGCGGTCCCAGTCGCTCTTCGCCTCGTCGAGGATGGCGCGAATCTGCGCGATGCGGGCGTCGATCTCCTTCTTCTTGCCCTTGCCCTCGATGATCGTCGTCTCTTCCTTGGTCGAAACGACGCGGCGGGCCCTGCCGAGGTCGGCGACGTCGACGCTTTCGAGCGTGCGGCCGATCTCCTCGCTGATGACGGTGCCGCCCGTGAGGACCGCGATGTCGCCGAGGTTATCCTTCTGGCGGTCGCCGAAGCCCGGCGCCTTCACGGCGAGGATGTTGATCGTGCCGCGCAGCTTGTTGACCGCGAGCGTGGCGAGCGCTTCGCCTTCGAGATCGCCGCAGATGATCACGACGTTTTTCGTGGTCTGCAGGACCTTTTCGAGCATCGGCAGGATTTCCTGCACCGAGCTCAGCTTCTTGTCGGTGATGAGGATGTACGGCTCCTCCACCACCGCTTCCATGCGCTCGGGGTTCGTCACGAAGTAGGGGCTGATGTAGCCGCGGTCGAAGGCCATGCCGTCGACGTATTCGACCTCGGTCTGGATGCCCTTCGACTCCTCGACCGTGATCACGCCGTCCTTGCCGACCTTCTCCATGCACTCACCGATGAGGTTGCCGACGGACGGGTCGTTGTTGGCAGAGATGGTGGCGACCTGGGCCATCTGGTTCCGCTCGGTCACCTTGATGCTGTTCTTCTTGAGCGCCTCGACGATGGCGGCGGCGCCGGCTTCGAGGCCACGCTTCAGGGCCATCGGGTTCGCGCCGGCGGCAACGTTTTTCAGGCCCTCCTGCACGATCGCCTGGCCGAGCACGGTGGCGGTGGTGGTGCCGTCACCGGCGATGTCGTTGGTCTTGGAGGCGATCTCCTTGGCGAGCTGGGCGCCGATGTTCTCGAACGGGTCCTCGAGCTCGATGTCCTTGGCGATCGTCACGCCGTCGTTGGTGATCGTCGGCGCGCCGAACTTCTTGTCGAGCACCACGTTGCGGCCCTTGGGCCCGAGGGTAATCTTCACTGCGTCGGCGAGGGAGTCGATCCCGCGCTTCAGCGAGTGGCGAGCCTCTTCATCGAAGAGCAGCTGCTTTGCCATTCAGGGATACCTCAGCGGTTGGTTGTGATTTGCAGGGAGCATGTTAGCACTCCCTGTCAATGAGTGCTAACGACCATGGTAGGCCATGTTCACGAGGGATCAAGGCGGCGCCCTCCGCCTCGCAGCTTGTTCCCTCCGCTACCTCATTCCTTGTATAGTCCGGGTCTCGTTTGTCTGCGGTGCGCCCACGGCCCGGGGCCGATCCGCGGACTGCGGCCAGTTCGGCGCCCCGGAGGCCCGGTGGACCCCGTCCCGTTCGCCGACATCCAACAGGAGTTCGAAGCGCGCGTGCGCCGCATCGTCTGGGCGACTGCCGCGACCGTCGATACGGCCGGGCGCCCGCGCGTCCGCCTGCTCCACCCCGTCTGGGAAGGGACCGATGCCTGGGATACTACCCGCCCCGATTCGCTCAAGATGAAGCACCTCGCGCGGCAGCCGTACATGTCGCTCGCGTACTGGGACCCCGCACACGCGCTCGTCTACGCCGACTGCAAGGTCGAGCTCGTGGAAGACCTCGCCGAAAAGCGCCGCGCCTGCGAGTACATCAAGGCCCAGGAACCGCCCTACGGCTTCGACCCCGCCTCTATCTGGCCGGGCCCCGATGCCCCCGGCTTCGCGCTGTTGCGGCTGCGCGCCTTTCGCATCCGGCTCGAAGGGGTCGGGGCGTCCGGCGATCCGGCGCCGCCGCGCACCTGGCTTCGAAACGAACACGCCTGACCCAAACCGGCACCGGGAGACACCAATGGATGTAGCTTCGTTCGACGACATCAAAGAAGAATTCGACCGCCGCGTGAGCCGCATCGTCTGGGCAACCGTGACCACGGTCGACAACCAGAACCGTCCGCGGGCGCGCATCCTCCATCCACTGTGGGAGGGCTCGACCGGGTGGATCATGACCGGCCGGCACACGTTCAAGTCGAAGCACATCGAGAAGAACCCGTACGTCTCGGTGAGCTACTGGGACCCGCAGCACGAGCAGGTGTTCGCCGAGTGCCGCGCGCAGTGGGACGACGACCCCGCCACGAAGCGCCGCATCTGGGACCTGTTCAAGGACACGCCCGAGCCCTACGGCTACGACCCGGCCCTCTTCTTCCGCAACGGGCCCGGCGACCCGGAGTTCGGCGTGCTCAGGCTGGTCCCCTGGCGGATCGAGCTCTGGTCCCTCCAGGCGATGGTCTCCGGGCAGCCGCCCAGGGTCTGGCGCGCCCGGGAGTAGGCGAAGGAACGGCACATTCTTGCGGTGGCGCTAACTCTCGATTGCGGCGGCCAGGTCGTCGAGCGTGCGTCCTTCTATCTCCGAGCGGGCGGGGAGAGATTCGGGAACGGCTGCCTTTTCAAGGGTTCGAAGCGTGGAGGTTAGCGTTCCATCCGCGGCGACAAGATAGCGGCCTTCGGGGCGCGAGCCCGTACGTGAGGCCGGCCTCGTCCGCCAACGGCGCCAGGAATAGGAGCTCCTGGCGACCGGGTTCAAACGGCGGGTAGTCCGCGAACACGCGAACTTTGGTGGAATCGCCGGCCTTCGGTTTGAGGCTTACCGGGCCTGTCGCCGGGACGGGCCGGTCAGCGACGGTCCCTCCTGGGATCGCCACCTGGATCACTTGCCCCGGCTGAACCGCGCCTTTCACCACGCGATCCACCCTCAAAGGTAGTAGGTCGACACGAACTCCTCCCGCTGACCGGCAGACGCCCACCGTTCCCCGGCCGTGCGAACCGGAGTCGCTACGACGATCACGTCGCTGCTCGATCCGAGCTCTTCCAGTGAGGCGAAGGAAATCCTATAGACGCCTGTTTCCCCAATGACCTCATGCGGAACCGCAGCGGCGGAAGCCTGCGTGGGCTCTTCGCTGCCGCCCGACCCCGTGCGGGCCTAGGCAAACGCCACTGTTGCAACAGCGGCAACCACGGCGAGGCCTGCGATTGCTGTTCGTATCCGCATTCCGCTCATTCGCGCCCTCGGTTCACTTTTTACCAACGGTGCCACGGATCCGGGTAAATCCAGGATCAATCTCCCTGCGTCGCCGCCACCCGGTGTCGAGCGACAACCGCGGCCATAATACTCAGCCCGGGCGGCACTGACCGGGACCACCCCCGCCTCGCCCGTCCCCGCCGCGGGTGCTATGTTCGGGAACGGTCCGAGGGTTTGCTCCCCGGTCCCGCACACGCTTCCACAGGGGACCCAGGTGTACAGCGACCTCGCAGTCTTCTCCGGCCGCGCCCACCCCGAGCTTGCCCGCGCAATCTGCGCACGCATCGGCCGACCGCTTGGCAAGGTCGACGTCTTCGAATTCAGCAACGAAAACATCTTCGTCCAGTACCAGGAGAACATCCGCAGCCGCGATGTCTACCTGGTGCAGCCGTTTTCGTCGCCGGTGAACACGTCGATCATGGAGTTGCTGATCATGATCGACGCCGCGCGCCGCGCCTCGGCCGGACGCGTCACCGCGGTGATCCCCTACTACGCCTACGGCCGCAGCGATAAAAAGGACCAGCCGCGCGTACCCATCAGCGCGCGCCTGATCGCGAACCTGCTCGAAACCGCCGGCGCCGACCGCGTACTCACGGTCAACCTGCACGCCGGCCAGATCCAGGGCTTCTTCAACGTCCCGGTCGACGAGCTCACGGCCCTTTTCCCCATGACCGCACACTTCAAGGCGCAGCGTCTCGAGGACTACGTCGTCGTCGCGCCCGATGTGGGCGACGAAAAGCGCGCCCGCGACGTGGCCGCCCGCCTCGATATGCCACTCGCCATCATCGAAAAGCGGCGCATCGGCAATACCGGCCGCACGCAGGCGATGAACGTCATCGGGCAGGTGCAGGGCAAGAACGTGCTCGTCATCGACGACGAGATCGACACCGCGGGGACCATTACCGAGGCCGTCCGCATCCTCCGCGAGCACGGCTGCCGCGAGGCGATCATCGCCGGGTACCACGGGCTGCTTTCGGGGCCTGCCATCGAACGGCTGAAGGAGGTGGATGTCCGGGAAATCGTGCTCACGGACTCGGTGCCCATCGCCGAGGAGAAGCGCCTCCCGAACATGACGATCATCTCCATCGCCCCGCTCCTCGGCGATGCCATCGGCCGGATCCACAGCGGCCAGTCGGTGGGGGCGCTGTTTCAGTAGCTATTGGCTGTTGGCTATTGGCTGTTAGCTTCGCTGCGGGCCGGCGAGATTCGGGTGCGGCTGCCGCGAGCGGCACTTAGCTATTGGCTATTGGCTGTTAGCTTCGCTGCGGGCGGCCGGCGCGTTAGCCGTAGACGTTCAGCCCTGCTCGGCAGCGGCCTAATAGCTAACAGCTAACAGCTAATATCCAGCCTACAGCCAACAGCCAACGGCTAGGCGCTATCCCCGAACGCGCCGTCCGCGGCCAGGCCGTTCAGCACGTCGACCAGGCGGCGGCCGACTACGAGCAGTTCGGCGCGGTGGGCCACCGAGAGCTGCCGGAGCACGGATTCGCCCTCGGGCGTGAGGCACACGACGACCTTGCGGCGGTCCTTCTCGCTGCGCTGGCGGCGCACGAGGCCCTTCGCCTGGAGGCGGTTCACGAGCTCCACCGTGCTGTGGTGGCGGAGCTGGAGCATCTCGGCGAGCGTGCTGATGCTCGCGACCTCCCGGCCGCGCAGGCTTCGAACCGCCAACAGCAGCTGGTGCTGGCGGGGCTCGATGCCCGCCTGGCGAGCGGCTTTTTCGCTGAACGACAGGAACCGCCGCAACTCATGCCGAAACGTGAGGA
>JBLNCO010000036.1:0-6315 GCA_050260715.1 Hyphomicrobiales bacterium
GGCGGGCCGAAAATGCTGCGGACGCGAAGCCGTGTGCGTCCCGGCTGAGGCTCTTCCAGCACGAAGACGCCCCACCCGTAGAGTGCGATGTAGTGGCCGGGCTCCACTGCCGTCACAAGCCAGCCGGTGTCGTCGGCGAAACGGCCACCCATGAAGTTCGATCGCATCGACCGCACGAAGTCGCCCGCCTCGCGCACCTGCCACTCGGGCCGGAGTTCGAACCGGTTGTGAATCCCCGAGCCAACCAGGTTTTCGGCGCGATGGCCGCACCAGCGGGTCGGTGGTCGTGAAGATGGCGCAGGCCGCTGGCGAACGGGCACAGCCGGAGTTCGGCCGCGAGCTGCGGTTCTACCGCGACATAAGTGACAGCTGCGGCGTCGGCGTGCCGCGCTGCTACTGGTCCGGTAGCGATGCCGCGACCGGCGCCTTCGTGCTTGTGCTCGAGGATTTCCCGCAATACCGCACGTGCAACGAGGACCGGGATGCCACCCCGGCCGAAGCCCGGGCCGTGCTGGCCGCGCTGGCGGGAATGCACGCCCGCTGGTGGGCGTCGCCGGAGCTCGGGCGGTACCGCTACCTCCGGCCGCACGCGGAGTTCGTCGCGCGGGTCGAGGAAGAGCGGGAGCGCGGTGGGAAGGACCGCGTCCACTGGCGGAGGCGCTGCCGGTGCGGTTCGCCGAACTCGCTGCGCCGCTCAGCGGGACGCCTGAGACGCTGCTGCACCACGATCTCTCGCTGCGCAACGTGCTCCTCGGCGACGCCACCGAAGCACCCGTCACGGTGTTCATCGATTGGGAACTGGTGCGGCGCGGGCCGGCCGTTCGCGACGTAAGCTACTTCCTCGGCACGAGCACCCCGCCCGGCCGCCACGACGACCTGCTCGCTTTCTACCACGCGCGACTCACCGCAAACGGCGTCCGCGACTACCCGCTGGACCGTCTGCGCGAGGACTACCGCCGCTCCGTGGTCTGCGACCTGGCGCGGATGGTGATGACCGCGGGCCAGCCGTCACTTACGCCCGCCATGGCGGCCGTCGTCGCCTGCCAGTTGCGCCACCGCGAGCACTTCGACGCGACCGGTCTGCTGTAACAACCGCCCGGCACGAGGAGGGGAGCCAGGCGGCTCCCCCCCTCGTGCTCGTCCCAACCGCGAGTGCTAGAAGTTGCCACCCTCCGGTGGCGTGCTCATCCACTGCTTCATCGCCTGTTCGCCGGACTGCTGGATGTGCACCTTGTCGTCAATGTCCGAAACCCAGCTCATCGGGATCCAGTGGTGGCTGCCCTGGCTATCCTTCGTGAGCTTGATGGTGTCGCGCGCATCGATGTGGTCGACCATGCCGAGCTGGCGGTTATCGGAGCCGACGACCGCCATGTGCTCCCGGATCCGGCCTTCCATCTGTTCTGAGTTCATACAGGACCTCCTTTTGACCGTGTCACCGTACGGGCCCGGCCGCATCTTCGAGGCAACTCGCCCCGGCGCCGGATGGCAGGCGCGTTTCAACGGCGTACACCGATCGCGGCGCCCGCGAGGAGCGCGGTGGATTCGGAAGCGGCGTTCGCCAGGCGAAATGCTTGACCCTCGGCGTCCGAAAAGGCACTGTTAGCCCGGACAACTGAACAGCGATGGAGACCCCGGTTCGCCGGGGGACCAGACGGGGGAAGCCGGTGAGAGGCCGGCGCTGTCCCGCAACTGTATCGCCCGCAAGGGCGGAGCCAGGTCACCCGTCCTCCAAGCATTCCGAAAACCTTCGCGTGAAAGGGGTCGGATTCCGATGGCTTATCGAACCAGCTGACCCGCCCGCACCGAGGCGGGTTTTTTGATCCCGCATACGTCCTGCGGCTCTGTCCGCCCATCCCCAGGGGGATACATGCGCACACCACTCCTGCTCGCCGGAGCGGCTCTTGCCGCCCTGCCAGCCGTCTTTGCCTCGGCGGCCACGCCCTCGGAAGCCGTCGCCTCCGGGGCGGCCTACATCGTCGGGCTCCAGGAAGCCGATGGCGGCTTCGGAGGTTTCGGCCCCGGCCAGACGTACGACGCCATCTTCGCCCTTCGCAGCGCGGGCATCGACCCCAACGATGTGGCGAACGGCGGCGCCTCGCCCGCCGACTTCCTCGCCGCGAACGCCGCCGCCGCTGCCGGCGATACGGCGGCCGCCGCCGCCAAGGCCGCCCTCGCCGCCAAGGCGCTCGACCTCGACCCCACAGCGGTGAACGGCACGAACCTCATCGCCGCGGCCGAAGGGCACTACGACGCCGCCACCGGCCAGTACGCCGGCGATGCCTTCAGCCAGGGACTCACCATCCTCGGGCTCGAATGCACCGGGAACGATGTGCCCGCGGAAGCGGCGAACGCCCTCTCGGCCATGCAAGTCGCGGACGGCGGCTGGGGCTTCCAGGGCACCAGCGACCCGGACACGACGGCCATCGCCCTGCAGGCCCTCATCGCCGCAGGCGGCGACCAGGCCGATATCGACGCCGCCATCGCCTACCTGCACACGTCGCAGGGCAACGACGGCGGCTGGGGCTTCGACCCGAACGCCTCGAACACCTCGTCGACCGCGTACGTGGTGCAGGCGCTCATCGCCGCGGGCGAATCGGTGACCGATGGCTCTTGGACGAAGAACGGCGCAACGCCCATCGACTTCCTGCTTTCGCAACAGCAGGCGGACGGCTCGTTTATCGGCTTCGACCCCGCGCTTGCGGCCGAACAGGCGCTGCCGGCGCTCGCCGGCCGGTCGTTCTGCGACGCGCCTTCGACGCCGATTACGCAGGCCCCGCCGACACCGACCGCCACGGCCACAGCGACCGCCACGGCCACAGCGACCGCCACGGCGACGGCCTCGGCCACGAGCACGGCCTCGGCCACTGCGACGAAATCGGCGACGCCTGCCGCGCCGAACACCGGCACGGGCACGAGCAGCAGCGATGGCTTCCCGCTGGTCCCCGTTGCCGCGGCAGCGGCGCTGCTGGGGCTCGGGACGCTGCTCGCGGCAGGCCACAACCGGCGCGGAGGATAGGAGGCTCACGTATGCCTCACGCCGCATCCCTCGCGACTGAGCGCAGGGCACGATGACCACCGGCGCCTGGTGCGCGTGGGTGGGAATGGTGGGGGTGGTGGCGCTCGCCACCACGAACCCCTTCTACCTCGCGATCATCCTCCTCGGGGTGATCCTGGTGGCCGTGCTCGCCCCGAAGTCGGGGCACGAAGCCGCCGGGCTCCGGGCGCTGTTCATCTTCGGCATCGGCCTGCTGGCGATCTCGGTGGGCATCGCGACCATCAACGGGAACTACGGCGACCACATCCTGTTCACCATCCCGGGGCCAGAGTTCCCGTGGTGGTTCGGGGGCCTGCACCTCGGTGGGCCGGTGAGCGCCGAAGGGCTCGTGGCCGCGGCCATCCGCGGGCTCGCCATCCTCTGCGTCCTGCTCGCGTTCGGCGTCTTCAACAGCGCGGTGAGCCCCCACCAGGTGCTGCGCACCACACCGGCAGCGCTCTTCCACGCGGGCCTCGTCGTGACGGTTGGCCTGACGTTGTTGCCGGCAAGCGTCGAAGACATCCGGCGGGTCCGCGAGATGCGCGCACTGCGGGGTGCGCCCGGCGGGCTGCGCGAACTCCCGGCGCTGGTGGTGCCCGCCGTCATCGGTGGGCTCGAACGGTCGATGCGCCTGGCCGAAGCGATGGAGGCTCGGGGTTATGCCTCCGCCCCGCCGCCTCCGCGCGCCCCGCGGCTCATCGGGGCGCTCTCGGCGCCGCTGCTGCTGGCCGCAGCCTCGTTCTGGTACTACTACCCCGAACTGCGGGCGCTGGCGGCCGCCGCCCTGGTGCTCGCCGTGGCGGCGAGCGCGTACTGGGCCTGCAGCGCCACACGCACGCGGCGCACGACGCGCCTGCACCACGAGCCGATGTCCGCCGCCGACCGCATCGGCGTGGCGTTCTCCGCCGCGGTTGCGCTGTTCGCTATCGCGAGCGGGTCGTTCGGGTGGGTGGACCTCGGGTACAACCCGTTCGCGGGGCTGCCCCAGCCCGCGTTCGAACTGCGGGGCTCGCTCGTCGCCCTCGCCTGCGCCTGGCCGGCGGTGCGGCTTACCTTCGCGCCCGCCCCCGCCTCTTCGCTGACCGAAGCCGAGTCGGCGCCGGCGACCACGGCGGTGCAGACATGACCATCGCAACGCTGCGCGGGCTGGCCTACACCTATCCGTCGCGGAAGGAGCCGGCGCTGCGGGACGCCTCGTTCGACCTGCCCGAAGGCGCCTTCACACTGGTCGCCGGGCCGTCGGCCGGGGGAAAGTCGACCCTGCTGCGGCTGTTCAACGGGCTCGTGCCGCAGTTCCATGGCGGCCGGCTCACGGGCCAGATCGAGGTTGCCGGCCTCGACCCGGCGCGCACGCCTGCCCGGCGCATGGCGACGCTTGCGGGCATGGTCTTCCAGGAGCCGGAGGCGCAGGCGATCGCGGAAACGGTCGAGGACGAAATCGCGTTCGGCATGGAGCAGCACGGCGTGCCGCGGGCGGAGATGCACGCCCGCCTCGACGAGCTGCTGCCCGCCGTGGGCATCGAGCACCTGCGCCACCGGCGGCTCGCGACGCTTTCGGGCGGCGAACGCCAGCGGGTGGCGATTGCGGCCGTGCTGGCACTGCAACCACGGCTCCTCCTGCTCGACGAGCCGACGTCGCAGCTCGACCCGGCCGGGGCCGAAGCCGTGGTCGCGGCCATCGAACGGCTGCACCGGTCGCGCGGCCTCTCGGTGCTCGTGGCCGAACATCGTCTCGAACGGCTGCTGCCGGTCGTGGACTCGGTGCTCGAAGTGGAGGGCGGCTGCGTTTCGGCGATGGACCCCCGCGAGGCGGCCGCGCGGTTGCGGGCCGTACCGCCGGTGTGCGAGCTCGCCCGCCGGTTCGGGTTCGAACCCATGCCGCTCACGGTCGGCGAGGCCCGGCCGGCCGTCGCGGCCCGCGGGCTTCGCGCGGAGCCCCGTGCGACGCCGTCGGCGACGGGCCGCGAGCTGCTGCGCGCGGAGGGCCTGACCGTGGCCTACGGCGAGCACGTCGCCCTGCGCGAAGCCACGTTCGCGCTCGGCGAGAGCGAAGTCGTGGCACTCGTGGGCGCGAACGGCAGCGGCAAGTCGACGCTCTTCCGGGCCCTCGCGGGGCAGGTCGCGCCGGTGGCGGGCGAGGTGCTGTTCGAAGCACGGCCTGCGCCCGCGGCGACGCGCGACCGTACGCGCTTCGCGGGCGTGCTCCCGCAGGACCCGGCCATCGCGTTCTACCGCGACACCGTGCGCGAGGAGGTGGCCGACACGCTCCGCTACCGGGGCCTGGGCGATGTGGCCGGGGCGCTCCAGCGCTGGGGCATCGCCGCGCTCGCCGATCGCAACCCGCGGGACGTGAGCGTCGGACAGCAGCAGCGCGTCGCCCTCGCGGCGATGCTCGCGCATCACCCACGCGTCTGGCTGCTGGACGAACCGACACGGGGCGCCGACGCCGCCGCGAAGGAGGCGCTCGCCGCCCGGCTCCGAACGCACGCCGCCTACGGCGGCGCGGCGATCGTCGCGACGCACGACATCGAGTCGGCGGCGCGCTACGCCACGCGCGTTATCGCGCTCGACGCCGGGCGGATCGTCTTCGACCTGCCGGTGGACCGCGCGCTGGGCTCCGGGGGACCGCTACCGACGCAAACCGCTCGCCTCGTCCCGGGGGCCCTGACGGTGGAGGACGTGCGGTGCGACTGACGACGGACCAGTGCCCACCCCCGAGCGCGCAGGACGGCGCGTCCCACGTTGCCGCGTTCGCTCCGCCAGCGCGGGCGAACGTCGGGCGACGAAGGCCGCGACTCCTCGTCCCGCTCCTGGCGGCGCTCCTCGCGCTCGCCATCCCCGCGCTCGCGCGGGCCGACGGAGAGACGGGGATCGTCATCCAGAACGGGGACAACGTCACGACCTACTGTGTCGCGTTCCAGGGCGACTCCATCGACGGCTACTCCGCCCTGCAAGCCGCCGGCCTCGACGTCGACCTCGTGCAGGGCGGGGCGCTGTGCGCCATCGATGGGTTCGGCTGTCCCGACGCGGGTAACCAGAAGGACTGCTTCTGCGAGTGCCGCGACCTGAGCAAGTGCACGTACTGGGCCTACTTTACGAAGGACGCCGGCACGAGCTCATGGATCTATTCGAACGCGCCGGTCACGGCGACCAACCTCCACGACGGCGACATGGAGGCGCTGAAGTGGGGCCCGGGGTCGGGCGGGAGTGCCCCCGCGCCGGTGAACGTGGATTTCGCGACCGTGTGCCCCGCGCGGTTCCAGCCGACCGCCACGCCAACC
>JBLNCO010000037.1:0-7391 GCA_050260715.1 Hyphomicrobiales bacterium
TCGGCGTCGGGTTGAACTCGATCCAGCCGTACTTCGGGAACCAGACCTCGACCCAGCTGTACGCGTCGTCCTTGCGCACGATGTAGGTGCCGTCCTTTGCGTCGGCCGGATCGAGCGCGTAGCCGACCGCGATGCGCGCGGGGATGCCCGCCGTGCGCAGCATCACCGTCATGGCGGTCGCGTGCCAGTCGAAGTAGCCGCGCTTCTGGTCGAACAGGAAGAAGTCGACGATGTCGCGGTTCGGCGGCGCCGCCTCCACGTTCAGGTCGTACGGGAAGGTGCGCAGGTACGCCTCAATCGCGGCCGCGGCGTCGTACTGGTTCGACGCGCCCGCCTCCGCGATGACCCGAGTGGCCTCATCGTGCACGCGCTGGGGCAGGTCGTCCGGCAGCTGGAGGTACCGGTCTTTCACCCAGTCGGGGTACTCGTCCGGCGCCGACCGGAGCTCTTCCTCGGTCGCGACGCTCTGTGACCCGATGGATGTGTAGGTGTCGCCGTCGCCCAGGCCGCGGCGCAACTTGATCTGCTCGATGTCACCGCGGTAGCCCTCGGGCGTTTCGATCGTGACATCGCGGTTCGAGCCCAACGGCATGCCGGCGGAGAGCACAGTCCCGGCCTCGTCGAGCACCTTCACCTCGAGCGGCGCCGCATTGCGCTTCTCGTACTGCGCGACCTCGGGCGAAGCTGCGAGCGTGCCGCCGTCCACGCGCTCCCGGTCGCGGTCAGCGGTCTTCCAGCCGGCGCCCGTGTACTCCTCGTAGCTCGTGGCGCGAATCAGGCCCGGTTCGCTCGCCGAAACCTCGAGCAGCTGCTTCGTCCCCAGCTTCACGCTCCCCTCGATGGGCAACGTCGACCCGAACGTGTGCAGGTTTGCGCCCTTGCGCGAATCGATGTTGTGGAAGAGCCGCACGAGGCGGTCGTTTTCGTTATCGAACGGCGCGGTGACTTTGTTGTACACGCCCTCCACGACCTTCGCCTGGGTGCCAAGCGGCACCAGCCACGCGACCAGCATGAGCCCGATCGCCACCGCCACGGTGAGCTGCACGGTGCTCACGCTGATGAAGTCCGGGTAGTCGATACCGGCCTTCTTCCAGAGCGCCTGGCTCTTCTGCAGGTGCAGGCGGCTCACCAGCAAAATGGCCCCGAACAGGAACACCACGAACGCGCCGCTCGGGTGGCCATCGAGGAAGGAGATATTCGCGAGCAGCACTACCGCCGCGGGGAAGAGCGCAATCCACGGGTTGTGCCACTTGTAGATGGCGAACGAGCCGATGTACACGGCGAGGAAGCTGACACTGTGCACGAGCGTGACGAACGGCAGGTTGTCGTTGCTGATATCGTTCGCCTTGACGACCTGGTACCACTCGTACATGCGCGCCTGGAAGTCGTCGAGCCGCTCGGCCAGCGTCGCGCCATCGGCATAGCCCTGCACCGCCAGCACCACCACGACCGCGCCGAGGACAATGGCGACCGGATGGACGATGATCCCCGGGAGCCGCACGCGCGCCGCGACCATCCCGATGAGCAGCGCGCAGATGGCGGTCGGAACCAGCGCGGGGAAGTTCCGCACCCAGTCGGCGTTCTGGATCGAGACCGCCACCGAAACGAACGTGATGAACGCCGCGATGAAGGTGAGCCAGTCTTCCCAGCTCATGAGCAGCCGGGGGGCGCGAACCGGCGCCGAAGCCCCCATCTGGCGGCTCGCCTGCCGGTTCATCGGCACGTTCATGCCTGCCATGTGGCGACTCCCCCCGATGGGCTGAGAGCGAGGGTAAGGTCATCACCCTTGCTGACTACGTAAGTAAGGATATCGCTGGCTGTCAGTTCTCCGTACATCAGAAGTGCGGATCGGTCGCTGCCGAACGTCGACGGGTCGAGCAACACGACCGCTGCGCGCACGCCGCGCTGCGTCAGCGACTGCATCGCCGTCAGCCAGTGGTCGTCGGTGGCAGCGGTGACGACGATGAGTGTGGTGTGGCGCCCGAACCGCCGTTGCTCTTCGAGCAGCAAATTGCCCAGCGGAGCATCGCCTACCGCCTGCACCGTCGCCAGCGTTTCGAGGATGCGCGTCATCTGCTGCGGGCCGCGTTCCGGCTCGATGACCTGCAGGTCGCGCCCGAACGACATGTAGCCCACGGAGCGGTTCGATACGAGGTAGTGCCGGGCGATGCTCGCGGCGATCCGTACCGCGTACTCCTCGGTGCTCTCCTCGCCGCTGCCAGCGCTCACGCGCCGCTCCAGGTCGACGATCACGTAGATGTCGCTGGCGGGGTCGAGTTCGAACGTCTTCACCATGAGTTCGCCGGTGCGCGCCGTGCTGCGCCAGTGGATGCGGTTGAAGGCATCGCCCGGCGCCCACTCGCGGATGCCGCTTGCGTTCGGGGTGACGTAGTGCGTCCGGCGCCGGAAGCGGCCCTCGCCCGGGAGGTTGGCCGGCGGGGCCGCAAAGTGCGGCAGGTCGACCACCGGCGGGTACACCAAGATCTGCTGCTTCCGGCCGAACTCTCGCGTCAGCCGGAACAGCCCGAAGGGGTCGGTGCTGGTGACGCGCAACGGGCCCCAGTCGTACAGCCCGCGCCGCCTGAGGGGCGAATCGACCACCCAGTTGCGCGAACGCCGCGGCGGGATCATCACGATGCGCCGCGAACGATGGCCGGGCAGGGTGCTCGGGTCTTCCACGTCGAGCCAGACTTTCGGCAGGAAGAACGTGTTGCGGATGTCGATGATCTCCTGCGCCTCCTGGCCCACCTGCCCGCGGTCGGTCCGCCGGTCGACGCTCACGACCAGGTGGCGCGTGTTGTACCACGCGATCGCGTAGCTCACCGGGATCAGGAACGCGAGGACGTACGCCAGCCGGAACAACAGCCAGAACCCGGTGCCCATCGCGATGAACACGCACACCGCGAGGATCGCAATGACCAGCGTGAGTGTGCGGTGTTCGGGGGCGAGGGCGATCCGGGCGAGGCGGCGCATATCAGACTCGCGCGCGTGCGCCGGGCACTGGCACCCGGTTCAGGCAGGCCGCGACGACGTCGGACACGGTCGTGCCCTTCACCTTCGCGCCGGGGCTCAGGATGATCCGGTGCCCGAGCGTGACGAGCGCCAGCTCCTTCACGTCGTCCGGGGTTACGAAGTCGCGCCCTTCGAGCAGCGCCTTTGCCTGCACGGTGCGGAACAGCGCCAGCGAACCGCGGGGGCTCGCGCCCAGGTACACCGACTCGTGCTCGCGGGTCGCGCTCGCCAGCTCGACGATGTACTGCTTGATGAGCGGGTCGACGTAAATCTCCTTCACCGCCCGCTGCAGCTGCAGAATCTCGTTCGCGTCGGTCACCTGCTGAATTTCGTCGACCGGGTGGGTCGTCTGCTGCGCGTCGAGCACCTGCACCTCGTCTACCTTCGACGGGTACCCGAGGTGGATGCGGATCAGGAAGCGGTCGAGCTGCGCTTCTGGCAGGGGGAAGGTCCCTTCGTATTCGATCGGGTTCTGCGTGGCCATGACCATGAACGGCGCCGGCATCTTGTGCGTCACGCCGTCGACCGTTACCTGGCGCTCCTCCATCGCCTCCAGCAGTGCCGACTGCGTCTTCGGCGTCGCGCGGTTCACTTCGTCGGCCAGCACCACCTGGGCGAGGATCGGCCCGGGCCGGAATTCGAAGTCCCCTTCCTTCTGGTTATAGATGGAGACGCCGGTGATGTCGCTCGGCAGCAGGTCGGGCGTGAACTGGATGCGCCGGAAGCTGCAGCCGGTCGAAATGGCGATCGCGCGCGCCAGCATGGTCTTGCCGACGCCCGGCACGTCTTCGATCAGCATGTGGCCGTTGCAGAGCAGGGCCGTCACCGCGAGCCGCAGTTCGCGGTCTTTTCCGACGATCACCTTTTCGACGTTCGAGATGATCCGTTCTGCGACGATGCGAGGGTCTTCCACGAAGGTCTACTCCGGGGCGAAGTGCTGGCTCGCCTGCGGCCGGAGCAGGAGCTCGAGGACACAGGGCCGCGAAGCCGAAACCGAACTGAATCCGGCTCGAGTCCGCCGGATTATATCAACCGGGTGTGAGGCAGCGGTTAAGTACTTCGCCTCGCAACGACCGGCGGTATAAGGACGATACACACGGGACGAAAGTTCCGGCGGTTCGCAACATCCCGCGCCGAAAGGCACACAGGTGCCGCGGAGCTCGATGCCGCCGGCTTTCCGCCACCTTGCTCCGCATAGCAGTGCCGAATATCGCTCGCCGCGCACGTTCGGACGGTCGCGCGGACTGTGCCCTACGCCACGCACGCGCCGGGACCAGTGTGACTCCCTCCGCAGAACGCCGCGGGTTCGGTTCAGCAGGCTCGTTCGAGTGTTAGGGCCGCACGAGCGGCTCACAAGGAGAGGAGAACCCGTGCAAGTCGCTCAACCGTTCCCGGCCACCACCGCGTATCGCCCGCCGGTCGCCATTCGTCCCGGCTTCGTCGGCCACCTGCTCGTCGTCCTCGCAGGACTGGCGCTCGGCGCGAGTTTCGTCCTTTCTGGCGAACCGCTGCTCTCGCTCTTCGTCGCAGGGCCCATCGTCGTCCTGCCGGTGGTCGCTGCCGCCGTCGCCACCCGGTTCCGCCACAAGGGCCACATCGCCGGCATCGCCGTCGGGCTCGCTGCCATCGCCGTTCCCGGCCCGGCCGTCACCGAGATGTTCGATCACCCCGACAGCTTCTTCGACTTCGTCCCGGTGCTCTGCGCGGTGGCCGGCGGCCTGCTCATGGCCGGTACGTCCATCGCCTCCCTCAGCCGCCACACCATCCCCTCCGGATACGCCGGCGCGCTGAGCGCGGCGATCCTGTGTGTGGTGCTCGTCGGCGGCACCGCTTCCGGCATCGCCACGTTCGCCAACCGCGAACACGTCTCCGCAGCGGACCGCGTCGGCGCCACCGAGTTCCGCATGAAAGGCGTCGACTTCGAAACCGAAGCGCTCACGGTGAAGGCGGGCCAGCCGCTCAAGTTCGTGGTGGAGAACGACGACCCGATCGTCCACACGTTCACCGCGAAGGAGCTCGGCGTGGACGTGACTCTGAAGGCCGGAAGCGGAAAGCTCGTCGAGTTCACCCCAACCGTCCCCGGGACCTACGAGATCATCTGCAAGATCTCGGGCCACGAGGGGTCGATGAAGACCATCCTGACGGTCGAGTAGGCGCCGCGGGTCCGCCCCCGCTGGAACGCCAGCGCGCCGCAGTCACACTGCGGCGCGTTCCTTTGTGCGCGAAACCGGCACGAAGATCCCGAGCACGACCTGCCCCGCCGCGAGCAGCACGCCCGCGAACGCCACGAAGTCGCCGAGGCTGAAGATGTTGGGACCGTAGCCCGGCACAGCGAGGAAGTAGCGGTCGGAGAGCGGTTCGAGCTGGATGTCCGCTCGCTCCAGCACGATGTCCTTCGAGTTCGCGGCCTGGTTGCCGATGTCCTCGGGGGTGATCTCCGGGAACGCGCCCGAATCGGCGATGACCTCGTACGAGACGGGCATGAGCCCGCCGTGCAGGGCCATTGGCGCGAAGTTCATGAGGATGCCCGCCGCGATGAGCCAGGCGCCGATGTAGCGCCGGAAGTGCAGGGCGAGCAGCACCACCGCGGCGGTGGTGGCGAAGAAACAGATGCGCCGCAGGTCGCCTTCGAACCCCTCACGGTGGAGGTGGCTGATGCCGGCCTCCTGGAGGGCGTAGGCGGCTGCGGCGGCGGCAAGCCATCCGGGCTCGCCCGCCCGGCGCAGTACCGAACGGGCAAGCCCTCCCATCCGCGCGACAGAAGTCAGAGCGAGGGGGTGAGCACTCGCGCGCGTTTTGGATGGCCTACCAGTGCTGGAACGGGGCCACGCCGGCGCCAGCGATGATGGCGAGCGAGGCCAGGGCGACGAGGGCGGAGAAAAGGCGTGTCTTCATGATGTTCTGTTACCTCCCAGGAACCCGAGCTGTGTTTCCGGGGTGGAAGGTAACGCCCCACTTCTCGCGAAACTCTCGCGACAAAATGAAGAATTTGCGTTCCGTTGCTTATTGCGTTGCGTCGTTGGGGTCGCCGACCGGGAGCTTCACGTCCTCGCTCCGCCAGAGGTACCAGCAGGCGATGCTTGCGTGCGGCCGCCACGGCGCACCGATGCGCAGCACCTCCTCCGGCTTCGGCATCGCTTCGAGCCCGTAGTGGCGGCGGATCGCCCGGTTGATGCCGATGTCGTTCACGGGAAGCACGTCGGAGCGGCGAAGGTGGAACAGCAGGAACATCTCGGCCGTCCACCGCCCGATGCCCCGGACCCGCGTGACCCGCTCGATCACCTCCTCGTCGGGGAGCTCGGCGAACGCCTCGGCGCCCAGTTCGCCGCTGGCGAAGTGCTCGGCGAGGCTGCGGAGCGCCGCCGTTTTCTGGCGCGATAGCCCCGCACTCCGCATCGTCTCGTCGTCGAGCGCGAGCACCGCATCCGGCCGCGGGAACGGCTCCTTCAACGGCGACCAGCCGGGGTCAGCGGCGCGCCGGTGCTCGGCGCCCTTCGTCGCATCGAACAGCCCGAGGAACCGGGTGTAGATCGTGCCCGCGGCGGTGCCGCTCAGCTGCTGGTAGATGATCGCGCGGGCCAGCGACCGAAAGGGGTCGTCGCCGTCCTCGCGGAGCCGCACGGACCCGATCGACGCGATGAGCCTTGCCATCACAGGGTCGGCCGCCTGCAGGTGCGCGAGCGCGGCGGCTTCGTCGATCAGGAGCACGGTTCCCATCGCGGTCAACGGTAGGGTGCTCGGAGCGGCGGCGCCACCTCCGTGCCCCTGCCGCCGGCCGCAGATACACTCGCCTCATGCAGCAACAGTTTTCGCTCGAAGGGCGAACCGCCCTGATCACCGGCGGTTCCCGTGGCATCGGGTTCGCCATCGCCCGCGCGTTTCTCGATGCCGGCGCCCGCGTCATCATCACTGCCCGCGGCCAGGAGGGCCTCGATACGGCCACCTCCGAGCTCGGCATCAACGCCATCGGCGTCCGCTGCGACAACGCCAGCGTCGAGGACATCCGCCGGGCAGTCGCCGAGGCCTGGCAGATCAGCCCCATCGACGTCCTTGTGAACAACGCTGGCATCAGCCCCTATTACAAGCGCGTCGAGCACGTCTCGGTCGAAGAGTGGGATTCGGTGGTCGATGTGAACCTCCGGGGCACCTACTTCTGCAGCGTCGAAGTGGCCACGCGCTGGTTCGAGGCGGGCCGCGGCGGCTCGATCGTGAACGTCACCTCGATGGCCGGGATCGTCCCGCTCGAAAAGCAGGGCGTGTACGGCGCCACGAAGGCGGGCGTCCATCAGCTCACGAAGGTGATGGCGAAGGAATGGGCCGAGCGCAACGTCCGCGTGAATGCGGTCGCTCCCGGTTGGGTGGCCACCGACCTCACGAAC
>JBLNCO010000038.1:0-5849 GCA_050260715.1 Hyphomicrobiales bacterium
GGCGTCGGTCGTTGCGGGGTTCGAACGCGGCTGCGGCTTGTCGTCGTGCGGCTGGCCTGTGTCTGCGGTGTGGCTGGGGGGTGCGGCTTCGAAAGCCGCGCTGGTCAGCGGGCTGAACGCAGCCGGAGGAGCCGCGTCCGGATTGAGCGGTCCGGTGTTCGACCGCACCCCGCGCATGAGGGCGACCTCGAAGTGTTCGCCGCCGATCTGCATGCCCTTCTCGTAGGCGATCCGGTCGACGAGGTGGGCTTCGGCCATCTGCCGTTCGAAGCCGTCGAGGCCGTGCAGGGCGGCCCGGCCGGCCTTCACCAGGGCGCGCCGGTACATGTGCTCGCTCATCAGCTTGGGCTTGCCGACGGAGTTGAGGTGGACGAACTTGTCGGCGGCGTTGGAGCGGGAGATGGCTTCGGCGTCGGCGCCGCGGGATCCGATGCCGAGGCGGGACTCGATCCGCTTGAGCCGGTCGCGCCAGAAGCGGGCGAGGATGCCGTCCGACCGGATCTCGATCTTCTTGAGCTTGGTCTCGAGGCCGAGGAGCTTGTGGAGGCCGTAGGCGAGCATGACGGGGCCGACGATGCGGACGGCCGCGGTGCCGATGTCCTCGTGCTGGAAGCGGACGACTTCGATGGCGCCGATGGCCTGGGCGAAGACGAGGAGGTAGGCGGCGCGTGCGGTGCCCTTGTCCTCGAACGCCCAGGAGTACACGGTCAGGCCGAGGACGATCCCTTCGAGGGCGAGGCCGACGGTGAGGGTCCACGGGGCTTGCATGTGGAGTCGGGCTTCGGCGAAGACGATCGAGGTGTTGGCGGAGAGTCCGAAGCCCAGGAGGGCGACGAGGCCCATGCCGGCGAAGCCGGTGAGGGTGCGCCGCTTGCGCGGGTCGCCGCTCTTACGGCTGCCGGTGGTGGTGTTGGTTTTGCGGCCGGCGCGGTAGCCGAAGCCGAGGACGGTCAGGAGGGTTATGGCGAGCAGGCCAGCCCATGCCGGTGCGGGCAGCTGCTCGGCCGCGGTGCGTACTTGGGTGAGCACGGGCGGGTCCTTTCGTGGGATCGGGTGGGGGTGTTGGGCGGGGTCTCAGGCGGTGGGGTTGGGGAGGGCGGTGCAGCCGTCGGCGTGGTCCTGCACCCTGTCGACGACCTTGTTCCGCTTGGTGTCGGAGTCGGTCCAGCCGCAGGGCCGGCAGGTGGCGTAGTGGATGGCCGGGTGGTCGGCGTTGGTGTGGATGTCGACGACGGCGCGGGGGTCGCGGGTGACCATGCCGATGCGGGTGACGAAGCGTGCGGTGGTGCCGTCGGGCCAGTCGGGCTGGGTGGTGAGGTCGGGGCGGGTGCTGGTCGTCACGGCGGTGGTCCTTTCAGGCGGCGGGCTGGTAGTCGGTGGGAGTGGGGCGGGCGGTGATGGCGAAGTAGGCCTCGTACTCGTCGTCGTCCCACTCGGCGGGGTCGCCGTGGACTTCGCGGAACTCGGGTCCGGTCATGGCGGGTAGTTCCTTCCTGGCTAGTGATGGACGGCTGGTCTGGCTCGGAAGGCCGCCCCGCGGGGGGGAATGTCGCGGGGCGACCCTCGAGCCGGGCCAGAAGCCCGGGGGTTGGGTGGTCAGTGACGGTCGCGGATCTTGGTGAGTTCGGAGGTGTAGAAGTGGGCGGGGGCGCCCGGCGCCTTGTCGAGTTCGACACCGGCTCCGGTGTCGCTGGTGGTGGTGACGGTGCCGGTGCCCTGGCTCTTGCTGTTCCAGGAGCTGTAGGCGCGGACGCGGTCGCCGGCCTTGAACTTGTCGGCCATGGGTGGTGCTCCTTTCAGATGCCGTCGATGGCGGCGGCGGTGTCGGCTGCGAACTGGGCGGTGCGGTCAGACCATGAGCCGGTACTCGTCGGCCATGTCGCGGGCGTTGGACAGGTAGCTGACGGCCTGGGCGGTGAGGTGCTTGCGCTTGGCGCCGGTCGCGTTGATGGCGTCGGACAGGTAAGTGGCGGCGGTATCCAGGTCCTCGGCGTTGTTGATCCGGGCGTCCGCGAGGCGCTCGGAGGCGATCTCGAGCTGGCCGATGAACTCCTGCGGGGTGGTGGCGGGCTGCTGCTCGGTGATGAACGCGATTTCGTTGACGAATGGGGCGAGGACGGCGGGGGCGATGGTCACGGACTGGGTTCCTCTCTCGGTCGGCTGGCGTGGTGGGGTGGTCAGTTGCAGTTCGGGCAGTGCTCGCCCTGGCAGTTGTTGCAACCGCCCCTGTCCTGGTCCTCCTGCTGGATGTCCTCAAGCTCCTGGTCGGTCATGCGGTCGGTCCTCTCTCGGGTCAGATGCCGTCGATGGCGGCGGCGGTGTCGGCTGCGAACTGGTGGATGCGACTGTTGGTGAGGGCGAACGCGGTGGTTTCGCCGTGGAGCTGGGCGAGCTTCTGCTGGTAGTCGGGCAGCCCGCGGAGGGCCGGGTTGGTGTCGGCCGTGGCGAGGCGGGCGATGATCTGCCCGATGAGGGCGACCACGTGGGTGCCGTCGGAGCCGCCGGCGAGCGTGGCGACCAGGGTCTGGGTGCTGTCGAGGTCGTGCCGGTCCAGAGCGATGAGGCGGAGCCCGGCGAGGATCTGGTCGATGCCGGGGTCTTGTACGGCGGCGAGGTCGGCGAACAGGTTCTCCAGGTCCGCGCTGAGCGGTGGGATGGCGTCGTCCGCGGTGTGAACCCACGTGCTGCTGGTCATCACTCGCCGTCCTCATCCGCCGAGGGGTCAGCGACCTGCCCGAACCAGGAGTCCAGGGCGAGCGTGACCTTCAGCGGCGAGGCCTGCGGGTCGTCCAGGACGTCCTTCGTGAGAGCGATCAGGTCCAGGCCGTCGAGGGAGTCGAGGACCTCGGCGTACAGGTTGGGGTGGCGGAAGGCGAGGGCGGCCGCGGTCCACTCGTCGCCGGGAATCCGCTCATGCGTGCGCTCGTCCATCACGCCACCTCCGCCGGCTCGAAGCGACGGACCGGCTTCCAGCCGATGTCACCGACGAACTTGTGGAGCACCGCGACCAGCCCGGACCGGGCCGTAGAGCGGGCGACCTTGTGCGCCCTGCGCGGGCTGGCGGTCTTCACCGCGACCGACTCGACGCCGTTGGTCGCGTAGGACAGGACGAGGTAGCGGCTCCGGGCGCTGACACGGGCGGCCATCACGCGCTCACCGCCTTCACGTCGAACGTGTCGGTGGCGAGGTTCATGACGACAGTGACGTTGAGGCCCTCGGCGCGGCGCGCGGCCGCGAACTCCTCCGCCGGCCAGCTCCCCCGCGGGGCACCAGCGGGGAAACGCTCAAGGACGGTGGTATCGGTCGGAGTGGTTTGTGCGATCCTGTTCATGCGGATCGGCCTCCTGGTTTGGCAGGTATGGCGGGTTCTGCGTGAGGGGCCTGGTGGTAGGACACCGGGCCCTTCGTTGCTTCTAGGATCGAGATCTAGTCCCGGTCCTAGGAGCTCATGTATCCATATTCCTAGTTCTAGAGCTTGCGTGTCAACCTCTAGGACCAATAATGTTGACCCTAGAGAGAAGAGAGGAGGACTTGGATGCCGAGGTACCGCGACATCGCGGACGAGCTCCGTCAGGAGATCGAACGCGGCGACTTCCCACCCGGGAGCACACTGCCCTTCACCAGGGATCTGATGACCAGGTTCAACGCGGCCAAGGGCACCGTCCGCGCTGCGGTTGATGTGCTGGCCGAGGAAGGGCTGGTGGTCGTTCGCAGGCGGTACGGAACGGTTGTCCGAGATCGGCGCACAGTGCGCATCCCGCTCAGCCGGTACCGCAGGTCGCTGGAGTCTTCTGGCGAGCTCGGTCCGTTCGAGGCAGCGTGCAAGGAACAGGGCCTGTCCGGCGTCATGAAGTCGAGGGGCGTCGGCCGTGTACGCGACCCCGCTGTGGCGGCCCTGCTCGAACTCCCGTCAGAGGACGAGTTGGTGTTCCGCCGCAGGGAAGCGTTCATCGACGAGCAAGTCGTCCAGTTCCAGGAGGCGTGGTACCCCCTGGACGTGGCCGAAGCAGCCGACTTGGAGCGTGAAGGAAAGATCGATGGTGGCGTCTACCGCGCCCTCATCGAGGCCGGCATCCCGGCCGTCAGCGCGGACGAACGTGTGGGCGCACGGATGCCAACCAAGGAAGAGGCAGACCAGTTGGGCACAGGTACGTCGACGCCTGTCCTGACCATCGAGAGGATCAGCCGGTGGGCCGACGGTCGGCCGATCGAGGTCCTCCGCGTGGTCGCGGCGGGTGACCGGATGGACCTGGCCTACGAGGCGCTGCCTCTTCCCATTGGAAGGAGGTCCGCATGACGGGCCAGCATGACGAGATCACAGCCGCTGAAGACCGGGTCAGGGAAGCCGAAGTCGCCCTGCACCGCCAGGAGGTGGTGACGAGCCTGTGCAAGAAGGAGGGCCTGGCGTACGCCTCGCTCACCGACGACCAGCTCGGCCCAATGCTGGTCACCTACCAGCACAAGCCGATCGGCGAGTTGCACACCACCAGCCCGTCAGCACTGCACGACTGGCACGCCCGTCGCTACCTCGAGGACGGCAGCCTGAGCGATCCGACCGGCCCGTACGGGACTGCTCGAGCGGCGGCGGCATCGCTGATCCAACGGCCTGGGGCAGAACCCGGGCCGGGTAAGGCCGGTTGAACCCGGCGGCACTAATACGGCCGACCACCGCTTGAGGAAACGGAGGCCGGCCGCCCCACACGACGCGGACTGCGAATCACTCGTCGATGGGGAATCACCCGTGAAGGAGATCCAGTCGTGAGACTACTCGTAATCTCGCGTCGGGCCGAAGTATCCGTGATCGGAACGGCCCGATGAACGATGAACTGCCACCTTTCGTTACGTTCACAACCGGCGCGCCGCTCCTCGTCAAAGAGGGCCTCGTGGACAGCATCACTCCGGACGGCCTCAGGTACCACGCTCGGAAGAACCCGTCGTGGTGGAGGTTCGGAGACCGACCGGACCAGATTCCCTACGTGATGATCGGCCCGGTCAGAACGATGGAGACGGGCGCCTTTCTCGAGATGTTCAAGAACGGTCCTCGTCGCGGAGGGGTCGGCAACAAGCCGCAGCCCAAGGACGAGCCGGGGCAACGACCAGCCGATTCCTGACTACGGTCGGTATCAGATGCGTGACTGGATCACCGTGTTCGCAGCCACGGCCCAGAAACGCCGAACGGCCAGCAAGAGGGTCGCAACAAGCCCTCCAGCCAGCCGTCCAAGCACAACCAGCGGACGCCAATCCGCCGGATCAGGAGCTCCACCATGCAAAGAAGTGAGGTCCTCCTTCATGGAGCGTACCCGGTGGCATGCGCCACGTGGCAAGTCCCCAATGCGTGATCACTCCCACGGCGGGGGTGCACGATGAGCCAGGCCCGGCGCAGGTCCAACCAGAATCGCCCCGGCGTAACCCGCAACGCGCCCGGTGGCCTGCGGTTCGGCATGTTCGCCGCCTGCGTCATCCGAGACGGCTCCCCCGACCTGGCCGGCAAGCCCAAAGAGCTCTACACCGTTCTGGTCACCTTCGCCGACGTGCAGGGCCGGGACACGGAGAAGGGCTACCCGTATCGCACTGCACTCGCCGCTGCCCTTGGGTGCAGCACGAAGACCGTCGACCGGGCCGCCGCAGCGCTCGAGGCCATCGGGCTCGTCACGACACGGCGCCGGAAGCTCGAGGGCAGCAAGGAGAACGACGCCAATCTCTACGAGCTGCACGACGCCTGGCTGATCCACGGGGTGGAGCCGGGCCCCGGCGTACCGCCCCAGCTGGTTGCCAGGTACGGGCATCTGATCCCTGGCTTCGATGTGGAGGCGTTCCTGGGGGGTGGGGACATGGGTGTCGCCACCCCT
>JBLNCO010000039.1:0-2892 GCA_050260715.1 Hyphomicrobiales bacterium
GACGAGCGGTTGCGCGCAGCCGCGACCGGCGAGGAGCTGCCCGACCCGCCCCGCATCTACGCCGACCTGGTGAGCGTGAAGATCGGGTTCGGCACGACGTTCGTGTACGAAGTCATGCTCATCGCGGTGGTCGGGATCCTTACGCGCAGCGAAGGCACGCGGGCGCTCGTGCGGACGTTCCGGATGAACACGTACCAGTTCGACGACGTGTGGCGACCGGCGCTCGCGGTCATCGTGGCCTACGCGGCCGTGCTTTCGTACGCGCTGATCTTGCAGGCGTTGGACCTCGACTGGCTGGAACCGCGGAGCACGGTGCCCGACGCGGTGACGCGGGACCCGCTGGCGCTCGCGATGGCGGGTGTGCTCGCGTGCCTGGTGGCGCCATTCGGAGAGGAGCTGTTCTTCCGGGGCCTCGTGTTCACGGGGCTCATCCGCTGGGGGTTCCTGCCGGCGGCGGCGATTTCGGCGTTCGTGTTCACGCTGGCCCACATCGACATCGGCAGCCTGATCCCGTTCTTCCTGGTGGGGCTGGTGATGGCGTACCTGTACTGGTGGCGCGGGAACCTCTGGGACAGCATCATTTTCCACTTCCTGTTCAACTCCATCAGCTTCCTGCTGTTGCTTTCGAGGACCTGAGATGTCGAAGAAGCTGCGCGACCTGTTCGAACGGCGCCGGGCCGAGGGGCGGCCATTGTTCATGCCCTACGTCACCGCGGGATACCCGCGCCGCGAGGACACGGTGCCCATCCTGCTGGCAATGGAGGCGGGTGGCGCGGACGTGATCGAATTCGGCATGCCATTCACCGACCCCCTCGCCGATGGGGCAACGGTGCAGCACGCGAACCAGGTGGCGGTGGAGCAGGGCGTGACCCTGCGCGACTGCTTCGCGATGGTGGCGGAGGCGCGCAGGCAGGGGCTCGAGGCGCCGGTGCTGCTGATGGGGTACTACAACCCGATCCTCGCGTTGGGCGAAAACGAAGCAGCGCGGCTGGCGAACGAATCCGGCGCCGATGGCTTCATCGTGGTGGACCTGCCGCCGGAGGAAGCGGGTAGCTTCGTCGCGGCCTGCCGTGCGAACGACCTGAGCTTCGTCCCGCTGGTGGCGCCGACGAGCTCGGATGAGCGCATCGAGAAGCTGGCGGCCGTGGCCGATGGGTTCCTGTACTGCGTGAGCGTGACGGGCACGACGGGCGAGCGGAAGGAGCTCCCGCCCGACCTTGCCGAGTTCGTGGCGCGCGTGCGAAGGCATACGGCGCTGCCGCTGGCGGTGGGGTTCGGCATCAACACGCGGGCGCACGTGGAAAGCGTGGGGCGGATCGCGGATGCGGCAGTGATTGGCTCTGCTATAATCGCCGCGATCGACGCCGCGGGACCAGAACGAGCCGCAGAGGGCGTTAGGGAGTACGTGGAGGATGTCTCCGGCCAGCAAAAGGCAGGTGTGGATGGCTCACGGTAGGGAAGGGCGCCTCTGGACATGGCGCCGGCCCCTCGTGGGCCACGCTTACGGGTGCCCGCTGGCCGGGGTATTTGCGTTCCCCACAGCGTAACGGCGCAACCAAACCGTTCCGAACCCCCTGGAGGAGGACCCGCGCGCATGCCGGTTCGTGGCGTCCGTGGTGCGACCACGGTGAGCGAGAATACTCGTGAGGCAATTCTCGAGGCTGCTCGAGAGCTGCTCACCGCAATCGTCGAAGCAAACGACATCAATCCCGAAGACGTGGCTTCGGCGACGTTTACCACCACACCCGACCTGAACGCCGAGTTCCCGGCAGTCGCCGCACGGCAGATGGGCTGGACCTTCGTACCGCTGATGTGCGGCCACGAAATGGGCGTACCCGGCAGCCTGCCGATGTGTCTACGGATCCTGCTCCACCTGAATACGGACAAGGGACCGCATGACATCCATCACATCTATATCCGTGGCGCCGCCGCACTCCGCCCGGATCTCAGCGGTAGCACGCACTCAACCGCACGCTAACATCGAGGAACCCATGATCGTTGTTGTATCCCCGGAGGCGACGCCGGACGACATTAGCCGCATCGTCGCGCGGATCGAGGAATCGGGCCGCCAGGCCCACATCTCCGTTGGTACCGAACGCTCCATCATCGGCGTCATCGGCCCGGACCTGCCGGAACTGGCCGACATGTTCGAGACGCTCCCGCAGGTGGAGTCGGTGCACCGGGTCACGAAGCCGTACAAGCTGGTCAGCCGCGAATTCCACCCGGCGAACACCGTGATCGACGTCGGGAAGGGCGTGACCGTCGGTGGCACGGAGCTGGCCGTGATGGCGGGGCCGTGTTCGATCGAGAACGAAGAGCACATCGTGAAGACGGCGCTGGCGGTGAAGGCGGCCGGCGCGAACATCCTGCGCGGGGGCGCGTTCAAGCCGCGCTCTTCGCCCTACGCGTTCCGCGGGCTCGGGGTCGAAGGGCTTCGCCACCTGGAAACGGCGAGCCGCGAGAGCGGGATGCCGATCATCACCGAGCTCATGAGCGTGCGGGACATCGACGAAGTGTGCCGGTACACGGACATCATCCAGATCGGCGCCCGCAACATGCAGAACTTCATGCTCCTGGATGAGGTGGGCAAGTCGAAGAAGCCGGTGATGCTGAAGCGCGCGCTGAGCGGGCAGATCGAGGAGTGGCTGCTGGCGGCGGAGTACATCATGGCGCAGGGGAACCCAAACGTGATCCTCTGCGAGCGGGGCATCCGCACGTTCGAAACGGCCTACCGCAACACGTTCGACGTGAACGCGATCCCGCTCGTGAAGGGCCTGAGCCACCTGCCGATCATCGCCGACCCGAGCCACGGCACGGGCAAGTGGAAGCTGGTCGCGCCGATCGCGATGGCGGCCATTGCCGCGGGCGCGGATGGGCTGATGATCGAGGTCC
>JBLNCO010000040.1:0-4831 GCA_050260715.1 Hyphomicrobiales bacterium
GTGTTCCGCGGCCTGGTCGATTACGCGAAAAACACGCACGTGAATGGCCACGCCCTTGCTGACGAACCCTGGGTGCGCGATCGCATCGGTCGCCTTGCGGTCGAACTCGAAGGAGCAGAACTCCTCCAGGACATGACTGCCAGCAAGATCGCCGCCGGCGAAAAGCTGCGGATGGAAGCGTCGATCGTGAAGGCCTTCTGCACTGAGTTCGAAAGCCGCCTCGCCGCGTTCGCACACGACCTCATGGGCCCCGTGGCCATGCTCACCCAGGAGTCCCAGCCCGACCCGTTCCTGGGAGCCATGAACTTCCTTCGCCGACTCAATGTCGCTATGACCATCGTCGGCGGCACCAACGAGATCCAGCGAAACATCATCGCTTTGCAGGGGCTGGGCCTGCCCCGCGACTAGAGCGGCTAAAGCCCGGCGAGCTCGGTTAGCCGCTCCAGCGCCGCCAGGGTCTCGCGAGGCGATGGCGGTGCTGCATCCGGCCCCCCCAGCGACGCGATGCGCCCGTCGCGCCAGCGCTCCATCGGCACCGGCGCTCCGGGGTGGTTGTAGAGTTGCGCCACGATCCGGGTAGCCCCCGCCTCCTCGTAGGCGCGCTGCGTAGCCGGCGTGACGTCCATCACGAAGAACGCTGTGATGTCGAGGCCCGCCGGGTCCCTGCCATATTCGCGGCATCGAGCCTCGATTTGTTTCCTCCCGCGTTCAATGTCCTGTGGCGAAGTTCCACTCGGCGGCAGCCAGCCATCGCCCCATCGGGCTGCACGTTCGACGGTCCATTTGTTCAGCGGAGCACCCACGAGGACAGGTGGATTCGGCCGTTGGCCCGGCAGCGGGTCGCAGCGGACCTCCGGGAATGAGACGTAGCGTCCCGAATAGGCCGCCCGTCCGTCGCGCCAGAGCCGCTTCATTGCTTCGACCGCCTCACTGGCGTACGCCCTGCGCTTGTCGAACCGCACGCCGTACATCTCGAGATCTTCCGGCAGGTTCCCGGTCCCCACCCCGAAGAGCAGCCGTCCGCCCGAGAAGTTGTCCAGCGTGGCGACGGTCTTCGCGAGCGTCAGCGGGTGCCGTTGCGTCACCAGCGCGACGGCCGTACCGAGCCTCAGCGTCGTGGTCGCCGCGGCCGCATACGAGAGTACGACGAACGGGTCTGCCATCTCCCCGAATACGCGCGGATAGCACCCATCATCCCGCAGGGAATATGGCGTGCGTGGCGTTACCGGGAAGACCGGATGGTCTGGTACCCAGAGCGACTCGAACCCTGCCGCTTCGACTGCCTTCGCGAGGGTGATGGGATCGACCGTGAATCCGGTTACGAAGAAGCCAAGCCCGAGCTTCAGTGCCACGTCACCGGCTAGACGGCGGCCAACCCGAGTGCCGCGCGCGTCTTACCGCAGGCGGCGAGCTGCGCGCCGAACCGGGCCTCCAGGCCGGGCTGCATCTCGGGGTGCGTGATGACGTACGGCGCGTTCTCGCGGATGCCCTTGAGCACCAGGCGGGCAACGTCTGCCGGGTCCATGCGGCGCACGTGCTCCCGGCCCGGAGTCGGTCCGCCTGGTGCTTTCGGACGCAGGTGCGTCACCTCCGGTGCATACTCGGCGGTATCGAGGATCCCCGTCTTCACGCTTCCCGGGCAGAGGATGGTCACGCCAACACCATCAGGTTCGAGTTCCAGCCGCAGTTGTTCTGCGAACCCGACCGCGGCGAACTTCGATGCACAGTACGCGCCTGTGGGGAGCACGTTCGAAGCAATGAGCCCGGCGCCCGAGGCTGTCACCACGAGGTGGCGCTCGTCGCGCTGCTCCCGCATTCGGGGAACGAACGCCATTGCAGTGTTGAGCACCCCGAAGAAGTTCACCCGGATGGCGCGTTCCCACTGCTCCGGAGGGGTCTGGAGCAGTGGGGCAAACGCAACCACGCCGGCGTTCGCGCAAAGCAGGTTCACCTTGCCGAACGCCTGGTATGCCCGTTCGGCCACCGCGTCCATAGCGGCGCGGTCGCCGACGTCGCATTGCACGCTAATGACGCGGATCCCTCGAGAGCCGCACTCGGCCGCGACAGCGCCCGGGTCTCTGATATCCGCGAGCACGAGGTTCGCACCTTCCCTGGCCAGCGCTCGCGCCAGCCCGGCGCCGATGCCGCTCGCAGCGCCGGTGATCACCACAACCGAGTCTCGCAAGTCCTGCACGGCACCTACTCCCCGAGGAAGGTGGCGATGGCCGCGGCTACGGCCTCTGGTTGTTCGAATGGCAGTTGATGGCCGCCGTCCAGCACCGTCGCACGGAGTCCCGGGATGGCCTTCTCCCAGGCGGCCGCGTACGTCAGCGGGATGAGCCCGTCGTTCGACCCGAAGAGCCCGAGCGTTGGCGCCTCGACGTAGCGTGCGCGCTTGCGGAAACCGCGGTCGGGGATGGGCCAGAGGTACCGGCTCGCCGCACCGAAGTTACGGTACCTGCGGATCATCGCGGCCTTGTCCGGCGCCGCCGGGTTGCCGTTGGTCGCTGGTTCCGCCGGCGGCGTCGCCCACATCGCCCGCTTCAGCTCGCCCGGGGTCATGATGAAGAAGTCCGGCGTCGGGGCCTCGTCCAGCCAGAGCCCAAAGGGATTCAGGAGGACGAGCTTTCGAACCAGGTGAGGGCTCAGCGCTGCCACCTCGGCAGCGATCATCGCCCCCATGGAATGGCCCACCAGGTCGACCGGGCCGCCGGGCTCCTGGGCGATCACGTGCCGATACGCCAGCGCAAGGTCGACGATGTCTTCGATGCTCCGAACCTCGTCCGACTCATCGAAACCGGGGTGGGTCGGAGCGATGACAGTGTGGGAGCTTGCGAGCGCCTGCAGGAACGCGTGGTCCCCGGGATGGCCTTCGAACCCATGCAGGTAGAGGAGCGGAGTTCGGCTTCCGCCGCGCAGCAGCTGAAGCTTTTCGCCACCTGGCAACGCCACCGAAACTGCCGCAAAGGAAGTCGCTGCCGTCACGCCGTCACCTCCTCGGCCGCCCGCTGCGTCGCCTTTGGTGTCCAGTGATCGGGGTATTCTCCCCAGACGTCGCGCAGGTGCGGCGCCACTTCGCGCGCGAACAGCTCCGTGTTCATCCGGGCGGTCTCTTCGCTCAGGTTGCCCATGTGGAGCGTCACGATGAGCTGGCCGATGCGCAGGTTCTTCGCGACTTCGCGAATACGTTCCCGGACCGTCTCCGGTGTTCCGGCGATGATGAAGCCCTTCTCGTTGTACTCGGCGAAGCTGAGCTCGCCCCGGTAGGCACGGTCGCGGTCCGGGTTCGCCTGCTGGCGATCGAGTTCCCACGAATACGATCGGACGCTCCGGTACCCCGGGGCCGCTGCGAACCCGCGCGAGACGCGGTTGGTGTTCGTGTAGAAGTACTTGACCGCGTCGTAGTAGAGCTTCTCGGCTTCGGCGTCGCTGTTCGCCAGGCAGACGATCTGCGTGAACGCCATGCGATGTGGGTTGTCGTCGGCCCCGCGGTCGGCCACGTGCTGCCAGTACGCATCGACAACCGGCTGAGCCGACTTCATGCCCGAGAACGAGAGATGCCCGTAGCAGTAGTTCTGCTCGCATACCAGGTCCCAGGTCTCGAGGCTGCCGCTGCCGGGCACCCAGATGGGTGGGTACGGCTTCTGGACCGGCCGTGGCCACGGGTTGACGTACCGCAGCCGCGTGAAGCGCCCGTTGAACGGAAACGGTTCGGTAGCAGCCCAGGCCCGCTTGATAAGGTCGTGTGCCTCGGCGAAGCGGTCGCGAATTTCGGCCGGGGGCGTCCCGTACGCGAACACCGAATCCATCGGTGTGCCGTACACGAACCCCGCGATGAGCCGCCCTTCGGAGAGGCAGTCGATGTACGCCATCTCCTCGGCGACGCGGATCGGCGGGTTGTAGAGCGCCAGGCTGTCCCCGATGACAAGGATCGCCGCGTTCTTCGTGTTCTTGGCAAGCGACGCCGCCAGGAGATTCGGCGACGGGGTCACAGCACCAGCCGTCTGATGGTGCTCATTGACGGCGAGCCCGTCGAACCCTTCGGCATCGGCGTGCTCGAGCAGGTCCAGGAACATCCGGTACGTCCGGCCCATGGTGAGCGGGTCGTGCAGCTCCGGTGGGACCGTTACCCACGCGGTGGGCTGGGTCTGGGGAAAGTCAGGGGGGAGTGCGGGGTACGTGACCTCCGCGAACCAGTGAAACTTCATGGCGCCCTCGAAACGACCGGTTGGTCGGCTGCTACGTAGTCAAGCACTCAGCTGCTCCTTCGTCAACGCTCGTATCACGAGTCTCGGGGCCTGAATTTGGTCGTAAGAGCCTACCGATCGGTCGAGCGAGGCGCGGCAAAACGCTGCTCGAACGGAGCCCCGCTCGCCCTCAGTGGATTATCCCCGCTTCCTCCAGCCTCCGGATCTCCGCGCGGCTCAGCCCGAGGATCTCCCCGAACACGTACTCGTTGTCGCCACCGTAGACTGGCCCGGCGCGCCGGATGCTCCCAGGCGTGGCGCTCATGCGGTACGTCGGCCCGTCCGCCAGGGCCTTCTCGCCAAGAAGGTGGTCGTACTCCACCAGGTAGCCGCGCGCCGCGAGGTGAGGGTCTTCGTCGACCATCTCACGCGCGCTCTGTACCCGGCCGGCTTCGATCCCCACCCCCTGCAGCAGCTCCATCACTTCCTTCGATGTCCGTCCCGATGTCCAGCGTTCGACCGCCTCCTCGAGCGCGTCGGTGTCGAGCTCGCGCGGATTCTCCGGCAGCACCGGGTCGTTGGCTGCTTGCCGGAACGTTGTCCACTCGTTTTCGTCGCGCACAACCACCACGCACCACTGGTCC
>JBLNCO010000041.1:0-5396 GCA_050260715.1 Hyphomicrobiales bacterium
GGCCCAAGCAGGTTCGTCACCGGGACGCGCACGTTGTCGTAGTGCACGACGGGGTGGTTCGAGTCGGGTTCGCCCCAGACTTCGACCCGGCGCTCGATCTTGAAGCCGGGCGTGTCGGTCGGGACGATGATCTGGCTGAAGCGCCGGTGCGGTGCGGCGTCGGGATCGGTCTTCGCCATCACGATGGCGAACGTCGCGCCGATCGCTCCTGACGAGAACCACTTCCGCCCGTTGATGACGAACTCGTCGCCTTCGCGCACGGCCGTGGTCTGCAGGCCGGTCGGGTCGGCGCCAGAGACGGCGGGCTCAGTCATCGAGTAGCACGAGCGGATGTCGCCGTCGACCAGCGGCTTCAGGTACTTCGCCTTCTGCTCGTCGGTCCCGAACTGCCAGAGGATCTCGGCATTGCCGGAGTCGGGCGCCTGGGAGCCGAACGCCCGCGGCGCGACCAGGCTTCGCCCGATGATCTCGTTCAGGTAGGCGTAGGAAAGGAAGCCGATGCCCATGCCGCCCGCTTCCTTCGGCAGGTGGGGCGCCCAGTACCCGAGCGACTTCGCCTTCGCCTGCAGGTCCTTCATCAGGGCCTCGGCCTCTTCGCCACCCCGCCCGAGCAGCTGCTCGTTGGGGTAGATGTTCTCTTCCATGAACTTCGAGACGACCTTCCGCCGTTCCATCGTCTCGGGGCTGATGCTGAGCACGCTATCCACCACTGTTCTCCTTCTGTTTGCTCCCGCGTTCCCGCGGTGCTCCGGGGCCGGCATCGCCTCCCGGTGGTCGTTCGCTGTGTTTGCCGGGCGCGCATCCTTGCGGCCCGGCGCCCGGCCGATTATCGGCCCATCGCCTCCCTCGCGCTGATACTCAGGCCATATCTGGCCGGTCAGCGGTGATTCCGTCCCGGTACAGCGCATCCACCTCCGCGTCCGAAAGCCCGAGCAGCTCCTGGAACACGTAGCGGTTGTGTTCCCCGAAGAGCGGCGCATGGACATCCGGCTCGGCGGGGTTCCCCGCGAAGCCCAGCGGGATCCGGCTGTACGGGAATGCCTGGTAGAGCGGGTGCGCGACCTCCTCGTAGAGCCCGAGCGCGCGCACCTGCTCGTGTTCCATCATCTGGCGGGGGGAGGCGACCGGCGCCGCAGCCACGCCCGCTTCCTGCAACGCTCGCACCGCCTCGGCCTGCGAACGGCCCGCGGCCCACGCGCCCACGGCCGCGCGAAGGTCGCCGTCTCCGCCGGTGACGGCCCTGAGCCGCCCGGCGTCTTCGTTCGTCGACGCCGTCACCGCGATCCAGTCGCCGCCCTGCGTTTCGAAGGCGTCCTGCAGGACGTGCGCGTTTGGGGTGGCGTTGCCAACGGGTTCAGGGTCGCGGCCGTCCCGCTGGGCGGCGAAGAACACGTCGGGCAGAAGCGACGCGAGCGATTCGTGCTGCGCGAGCTCGATCGACGAAGCCTCCCCGGCGCGCCGGAGGCGCCGCACCGCCGCCAGAACCGCGATGGCGCCGTGCATCGCGGCGACGGGGTCGCCGTAGGGCACGGCCGACCGCACTGGTACCTCATCGTCCTCGTACCCCGTGACGCTCGAGAGCCCGGTGAACCCCTCGATCGTCAGGCCGTACGCGAGGTAGTCGCGGTACGGCCCAGAGTTCCCGAAGCCTGGCATCGAAAGGATGATGAGCTTCGGGTTGGCCGAACGAAGTACGCCGTCGCTCAGCCCGAGCTGGTCCCGGACGCGCGGCGTATTGTTTTCGAGGAATACGTCGCTCCGGGCGAGCAGCCGCAGAAAGAGGTCGCGCCCCCGCTCCTGGGCCACGTCGATGATGCAGCTCTTCTTATTGCGGCCGAACTTCTGGTAGTGCGCGCCGCGCTCCCACGGCACGTCGCCCGGGTCGTTGTCGGGGAACACGCTGAAGCGCACGAGGTCCGGGTGGCGCGGCGCCTCGACCTTGATGACCTCGGCGCCCATATCGGCGAGCAGCCGCGCGGCGTATGGCCCGGCCCAGGCGTTGCCCATCTCCACCACGCGCAGGCCGGTGAGCAGGTTCGTCCTCATCGCGCCGCTCCCTGCCACGCGGCCTCGTCCCAGGCGCCCTCCATACGGAAGGGCGGCCCCGGCACCGTCCATTCACGGCCGGCCGCGCCGAACGTCCGCCAGAACTTCCGCTCCGCGAGGTGCGCATCGTGCAGGACCTGGCTCGCGGTCAGCACCGGCCCGCAGGGGATGAACATCTCCTGGCACTGGCGCACTACCTCGCTGGCGGGCAGCGACTTCAGCCACGGCACCAGCGCGCTATCGATGAGGTCCGCGTTCGCGAGGCGGTTCATGAGCAGCTCCATATCGCTGCCCCACTCGGGCTTCCCCATCAGCACGCAGAGGTTCGCCCAGTGCCGCGGCGTCCCGACGGCGATAGTCACGTAGCCGTCGGCGCAGGGAAAGATCGTGAACGGGTGGCCGACTTCGTGGCGCCGGGTGCGCCGCCAGTCCTGGTGCAGGTGCGTCCAGGCGATATCCCCGCGCTCCTGGAAGCCGTTCGCCGATTCCAGGTACGACGTCTCGATGCGGCTGCCGCCGTCCCCGGCTTCGAGCCGGAGCAGCCCGGCTATCGCGCCGAGCACCATGAACAGCCCGGCCTGGAATTCCAGCACCAGCCCGCCGTTTTTGAGCGGCGCTCCCTGTTCGTCGCCACAGAGGTGAAGCATGCCCCCGAGTGCCGCGCCGGTGAACGCGCTGCCCGGCTTTCCCGCCCACGGGCCTTCGCTGCCCCACGGCGTGAGCACCACGTGCACGAGCGCACCGTCGTGGGACGCGCCGGCGCCCGGCGAGCCCTCGAGCCACACCTGCGCGCCGCCCAGCGCACCGGGCACCGCATTGGCCGCGATGGGCTCCTTCCCCGCCTGGAGGTACTCCACGAGTAGCTGATCGACCTGCGCTCCGGGCTCCACGGCCGATCGGACATGCGCACCGAGGCCCCGCAGCAGCCGCCCGGCGAACGCGACCGCCAGGTCCGAGCCGGTCTCCACCACGGTCACGCCCTCGAGTGCGTGCATGCCTGTTCCTCGCGACGTTCGCTTGCGCCCAAGCGCAGCATGGGAAGAATGGGGCGCAGCCGCCGAACGAACGACCGTTCGGGGGTCGCGACGGTTTATATCGGGGCTCCCGTCCTGCCGTCAAGTCCGCGGGAATGGTAGAGTGCCTCACGTCGAAAGCATGCGAGACCGGATCCTTGAGGCTGCCGCGGACCTCTTCTTCGAAAAGGGCCTCGATGGCACGTCCATGCGCGATATCGCCGCCGCTGTCGGGCTCGTGCCGAGTTCCCTCTACAACCATTTCCCCACCCGCGACTCGCTCATCACGGCCGTGATGGAGCGAAGCTTCGAGCTCGTCGATGGCACCGTTCGCGGGCTCTTCGACGAACCACCGAGCGTCGGCCTGCTCCGCCGCGTGCTCGAAGCCCACGCCCTACAGCACGTCCACGGCATCAAGGAGACGATGGTGTTCGAGTTCGAAGGGCGCCATATGCCCGAGGCCGTCCGCAATCGGGTGGTCGAGCTTCGCCATATCTACGAACGCCGCTTCTACGACCTCGCCGACCGCCTCGCCGAGATGGGCCTCGTCACGCGCGACGAAACCCGCACCCGCATGCGCCTCCTCCTGAGCGCGGGGGGCAAAATCGGCGACTGGTTCCAGCCGGGCGGACGCTTCACCGAGGAGGAGGTCGCCGCGATCTACGCCCAGTTCGGTCTCGCCTCGCTCGACGTCGACCCCAACCTGCGCCAGCCGCTTTCGCCGAAGTAGGGCGCCACCGGCACAAGAGGAGAGGGAGGAGCCGCCGCGGCTCCTCCCTCTCGGGGGGAAAACGATGGTGATTACCGGCCCTGGAAGGTCGGGTCCGAGGGGTCGATGTACGAGCCCGTGGCCGTCATGTGCGTGATGACAAACGGCGCCACCTCGCGGTAGTGGTAGTAGTTCCAGGTCAGCACCGTTACCACACCGTCGAGGGTGTACGGGATGCCCAGGCCCCAGTCCTGTGCCGCGAGCTTCACAAACTGCTTGCTCAGCTCCTTGCGCTTGTTCTGGTCGAATTCGGCGAACGCCGCCGCCGTCACCCGGTCGACCTCGTCGTTCTTCACGTTGAACTGGAAGAATTGTGGCGACTGCGAGTTGTACGACAGGTAGTTGAGCTGGCTCGGGTCCAAGCCCTGAAGGTCCGAAATCCAGCCGAACCAGATGTTTGCTCCGCCCGAGCCGCCGTACTTCTGCTGCACAATCTTCGTCGTGATCGTGGAATACGGCTCGATCTTCGCGACGAAGTTGTTCCCCAGCACCTTCTTGAGCTGGTTCGTAATGACCGCGCTGACGCCCGAGTAGAGGCCCTCGTAGATGTCGGGAATGTCGACGATGACGTCGCCCAGCGCCGGGCCGCCGCCGGCCTCCCACATCTGCCGCGCTTCGGTCTCTTCCTTCGCGCGGTCTTCCCGGTAGCCTTCGAGCAGGACGAGCTCCTTCTCCTCCAGCGTGAAGGCCTGCTGCGCCGGCGGCACGTTCCCCGAAAGCACCGCCTGGCCCTGCAGCACCGACTGGATGATCGCCCGGCGGTCGAACGCCTTGAAGATGGCGCCAATCAGGTTCTTGTTGTTCCACGGCGCCGCACCGCCGAAGTACGTGCCGGCCTGCGGGTTCGCCGCGAAGTACTTCGCATCGACAATCTTCCCCTTCAGCCGGTTGTCGAGGTCGTCGATGACGGCCTTTTGCGTCGGGCCGAACGAGTCGAGCTGCTTCTGTTCGAAGGCGGCCTGCTGTGCCGCCTGATCGGTGAACAGCGGCACGAAGTCGATGCCGTCGAGCCAGACGTCGGTGTAGAACTTGTCGTGCCGGACCAGCTTCGATGAGCCTTCGGCCGCGAACTCCGTCAGCACGAAGCCACCGGTGCCGATAATCTTGTCGGCGCTCAGGTTCTGGTAGTCCTTCTCGAACGCGTCGACCGCTTCCGGCGCCTGGACCTTCGCGTAGGCGCCGCACAGCGATTCGAGGAAGAACGGGTCGGGCGAGCTGAACTTCACCTGCACCGTCATGTTGTCCGGCGCGGTCACACTATCGACCTTGGCGTAGAGCGCCTTGCGGTAGAAGTTCGGGTCGTCGGTGCCGTCGAGCAGCTTGCCCGCGCGGTTCCGCTCGAGGAACTTGACGATGTCCTGGGCGTTCGCCGCGCGGCCGTTGACCGGCGGCGTGTCGTGCCAGAACAGGTTCGGGCGGACCTTGAGCACCGTGGTCGTCGGGTCCACCTGCTGCCAGCTTTCGGCGATGCCGCCCTCAAGCTCCGCCCTGGCATAACTCTTGTAGTGGATCACGCCGAGATTCGTGTACCCGAACAGCGCCGCCACCGGCGAGAACCGGCTGCGGTC
>JBLNCO010000042.1:0-3329 GCA_050260715.1 Hyphomicrobiales bacterium
GCACCGGGCACTGGGCACTGGGCACCGGGCACCGGGCACTCCCGGACATGCAGCGGCCGCGGTGGGCCGCGACGCCTGAGGGCGTGTAGGTGAAGCGGAGCGGTGGTCGCCGGGGTGGGCCCCACGCACCGGGCACTGGGCACTGGGCACTCCCGGACATGCAGCGGCCGCGGTGGGCCGCGTTCACGCCCGCGGTCAGGGGGCCGGTTTGCGGGCGATGACCTGGAGGATGTCCTGGGGGTTGGCGTAAATGCTGGCGCGGCCGAGGCCGGCGCGGTCGAGGGTCCAGCCGAGGGCGCTCGCGGCGGGTGGGGCGTAGAGCCGGAGGCGCTTCGAGAAGAATTCGAGGGAGACGTCCTTGCCGATGGGGCGGATGTCGAGCACTTCGAAGCCGGCCTTTTCGAGCGCGAGTCGGATGGTCTTGCGGTCGAAGTAGTAGAGGTGTTCCAGGGCGAGCTTGTAGCCCATCCAGCGGGAGCCGGTGAGACGCGCGACCGGGCTGCCGACATCCGGTGTGCTGATGACGAGCAGGCCTTCGTCACGAAGGATGCCGTGCACGAGGCGGAGCTCGGCGACGGGGTCGGTCACGTGCTCGATGACGTCCCACATGGTGATGACGTCGAACGAGGCGGGTTCGTAACCGGCGTCGCGGAGGACGCCCTGGCGGGCGGGGAGCCCGAGCTCGGTGCGGGCGTAGGAGACGGCGTGTTCGGAGATGTCGATGCCTTCGGCGTCCCAGCCGCGCTTGCGGGCGGTGTCGGCGAAGAACCCGAGGGCGCAGCCAACGTCGAGCAGGCGGCCGGGCGGGCGGCGGTAGCGCTCGATGGTGTCGAGGCGGCGCCGGGCGGTCTTCACGATGCAGTAACGGTCCTGTTCGTAGTCTTCGTAGCCGGTTTCTTCGGAACGGGCGTTGCGAAAGTAGGCTTCGCCGTACACGGCGTGCAGGTCTTCGAGGCGGGGCATGTCGCGGACGGAGACGAGGTCGCAGTAGGCGCAGCGCCAGAGGTGTTCGAGGCGGGCAGAACCGATGGGCCTGTAGGCGGAATTGCCGCAGAGGACACACACACGCTCGGAAGGAATCAACTCGGGCATGGGGTAACGGTACCACGCGCAGGGCGCGGGCCCGTTGAGCGCCGGCGGCTCAGGCCTGGTCGAACTGGAGGATGTTCACGAGGTTGCCTTCGGGATCGCGGAAGGTGACGAAGGTCGCCGGGCCCTGGACCGCGGGAGGGCCGAGGAATTCGACGCCCTTCTCGACGAGCCGGTCGTAGTCCCCGCGGACGTCGTCGCTCAGCAGCGACGGAATCTGGCGGGCCGGTTCTTTCGCTGCGCCGCGCACCTCGCTGTGGCTCCCGACGAGCAGGACGGCGGTCCCCATGGAGCCGAAGACGACTGCGTCCCCCTCGTCACCGGCGACGGGCAGGCCGATGACGTGCTGGTAGAACGGGGCGAGCTTCGTGTGGTCCTCGCAGAAGATGCTGGTCTCGAAGATGCGGAGTGACATGCCGTCCCTCCCGCTGGTGGATCCGGGCATGCTACCACGGCCCGTGCAGCAACCCGGTCCTGCGGTGGCCCGGGCGTCTTTCGAAGGGGCGAAAAAGAAATTTCGGAAATTTGCCGGGCGGGCTGTCGAATTTGTCGATCCTGGCGATCCCTTTTCGTCGCTTTAGTGAAGGGCCGGAGATACCGGCCGGAAACGCGAGGAGGAAATTCGAAATGCAGTTCCCACTTTCCATCGGCCGCACTCATCCCGAGGGCCAGGCAACGGCCCGCCAGACCACCGGTTCGACGCGCCGCACGAAGACGCTCTGGGCCATCCAGGGCGCGCTGGCGCTTGTGTTCCTGTTCGCTGGCGCGAGCAAGCTCGTGATGCCGGCCGACCAGCTGACCGACGGCACGGACCTGCCGGTGCTGTTCATGCGGTTCATCGGCTGCGCCGAGACGCTGGGCGCGGTGGGGCTGGTTCTGCCGGGCATCGTGGGTGTGCAGCGCCGCCTGACGCCGCTGGCCGCCGCGGGCCTCGTGATCATCATGCTTGGCGCGACCGTGGTGACGATCGCCACCATGAGCGCCGGTGCGGCAGTGTTCCCGTTCGCGGTTGGCGTGCTCGCCTTCGTCATCGCCTGGGGGCGGCGGACGGAGCTGGTGCGCTCGTAGCAGCCGCCAGATGACAACACAGGAAGGGGCGTCCCGGGAGGGACGCCTTTTTCGTGCCTGCCGGCAAGGCTGGCGCCGCCAGGGGCAGCCGGTGCGCGAGGTCCGGTAGTATTCGGCGGGAGGTTGCGATGGAGACGCTGCGCATCGAACGGGACACCGACCTGCCGGGGCTGGTGACCATCACGCTCGACCGGCCGGAGAGCCTGAACGCCATCAGCTTCACGATGCACCACGAGCTGCAGGAGGCCTGCCGCGAACTGGCCGACGATCCGGCGGCGCGGGTGGTCATCGTGACGGGCGAAGGGCGCGCGTTCTCCGCGGGTGCGGACCTGGGGAAGCGCGGCGCGGCGGCGAAGTCGGTCCCGGCCGAACCGCGGGCGCTGCCGCCGCTGGAAGAGCGGCTGCGTTCGGCGACGGGAAGCAGGACGTGCGCCGCGCTGGAAGGGCTGCCGCAGGTGACGATCGGGGCGGTGAACGGGCTCGCGGTGGGCGGTGCGGTGGCGTTCCTGGCGTGCCTCGATATCCGGCTGGCGGCCGAATCGGCGTGGTTTTCGATACCGGAGGTCGACCTCGACATCCCGCTGACGTGGCACACGCTGCCGCGGCTCGTACGGGAGCTCGGGCCCGCGCGGACGAAGGAGCTCGTGATGGGCTGCGACCGGTTCTCGGCGCAGGAGGCGCTCGCGTGGGGGTTCGTGAACCGCGTTGTGCCCGACGGCGAGGTGGTGGCGGCGGCGCGCAGGCTGGCCGAACGCCTACTCGCGAAGGACCCGATGGCGGTCGCGATGACGAAGTCGAGCGTGAACGCCATCGCAGAGGCGATGGTCCCCGCAGCGCTCTCGCACGCCGACCCGGACTACCTGTTCATGGCACGGCTGCTACGTTCCGAGCGGCAGGCGCGCAATTCGAACGAGTAGCTACTCGAAACGGGGCAGGACCTTCGTCTTGAAGAGCTCGATGGTGCGCATGTTGACCGCGTGCGGGACGAGGCCGTTGTAGAGCCAGGCGAAGATCCACTCGACGGGCGTGTCTGAAAGGACCCGTTCGAGCTGCCGCGAGACGGTATCGACGGTGCCGACGAGCAGCATGCCGTTTTCGAGCATCTCCTCCGAGGTGGGGCCGGGTTCGCCGGGCTCGCGGAGGACATCGCCGAAGTGGAACGGGGCGAACCA
>JBLNCO010000043.1:0-16117 GCA_050260715.1 Hyphomicrobiales bacterium
CCTTCGCACCGCCGAACGGGAGCTCCATGAGCGCACACTTGTACGTCATCAGCATCGCGAGCGCGCGCACCTCATCGAGGTCGGCCGTCGGGTGGAAGCGGATCCCGCCCTTGTACGGTCCGCGCGCGCCGTTGTGCTGCACCCGGTACCCTTCGAAAATCTGCAGCCTCCGGTTGTCCATCCGTACCGGGAGCTGCGCGCGCATCTCGCGCCACGGCGTGCGCAGGAGGTCCACCACCTCCTGCTCCAGCTTCAACCGGTCCGCCGATTCGAACACCGAACTGAGCACGCTCTCCGACGGAGATGGTCTTGCGTTCGCCGCCGGCGTTCGTGCCTCAGTCGGTGCCGTCATGGGGTTCCCCTCCTTCGCTGCTGATCCCATTGTCATCCCGCGAGCGATTGCTTTACCACCCGGCCCGCTTCCGCGAACCCGCATTCGCGGCCAGACTTGCCCCGTGGCGAACGTTTTCGTGTCCCGAATTCTGCCCGGCCGCGCCACCGATCTCCTGCGCGAAGCCGGCCATACGGTCGACCAGTGGGAAGATGAGCTCCCGCCGCCCCGCGAGACACTCGCCGTGCGCCTCGCCAGCGCGAATGCCATCCTGAGCCTCCTCACCGAGCGCTTCGACGAGGATCTCCTGCGCGGCGCGCCCCGGCTTCGCATCATCGCCAACATGGCTGTCGGCTACGACAACATCGACCCCGCGCTCGCCGCGGCCCACGGCATCTGGGTCACGAACACACCCGGCGTCCTCGCGGAAACCACCGCCGACTTCGCCTTCGCGTTGCTGATGGCCGCCGCTCGCCGCGTCGTCGAAAGCGACCGCGACGCCCGCGCCGGCGGCTGGAAGACCTGGTCGCCCACCGGCTTCCTCGGCCCCGATGTCCACGGCGCGACGATTGGCATCGTGGGCCTCGGCGAAATCGGCCTCGCGATGGCTCGCCGGGCTCGCGGCTTCGAAATGCGCGTGCTGTACGCCTCGCGCTCCCGCCGTCCCGAAGCCGAGAGGGAGCTCGGGCTCGAATGGGCCGCGCTCGACGACCTCCTCCGCCAGTCCGCGTTTATCTCCCTGCACACGCCCCTCACGCCCGAGACGCGCCAGCTCATCGGCCGCCGCGAGTTCGAGCTCATGCAGCCGTCGGCCATCCTCGTGAACACTGCCCGCGGTCCCGTCGTCGACCAGGATGCGCTGGTCGACGCCCTTCGCGCCGGGCGCATCGGCGGGGCCGCCCTCGACGTCACGGACCCCGAACCGCTGCCGGCCGGCCACCCACTGTTCGACTTCCCGAACGTCATCGTCACGCCGCACATCGCCAGCGCCAGCCTCGCCACGCGCGCTCGCATGGCCGAAATTGCGGCGCGCAACATCATCGCCGCCCTCGGCGGCCGCGAGCCGCCCAACGCCCTCAACCGCCCCGCCCCGCGCTAGCGCGGAAGCCCAATTCTTGCGATTGTGACTGCGGACGCTGGCCTGGCGCTGTATCGTTATGCCCCGGGTCCCGCTATCCATCGCGCATCATTCCCGGAGCTCGTGTTGGCCAAGTCGTCGAAACCGGCCGGTAACCTCTGGCTCGCCGAAGAACTGTGGAAACTCAATGCCATCCAGTTCGGCGACTTCACGCTCGGGCGGACCGCGGTCCACTCGCCCGTCTACATCAACCTCCGGCGGCTCATCAGCAACCCGAAAGCCCTCGCCCGCTGCGCGCGGATCATCCGCGAAGAGCTCGAGACCCTCATGTCGATGCGCAACCCGCACGTCCAGCCCTTTTCGCTGGTCGCCGGGGTCCCCTTCGGCGGCCTGCACGTCGCGACCGCGTTCTCGCTGAACGTCTCCACCCCGATGATCTACATCCACCCGCCGGCGACCGATAAGGCCGACGTCATCGAGGGCATCTACGTTCGCGGCCAGACCTGCCTGATCATCGACGACCTGATCACCGGCGGCGGCTCAATCCTCCAGACAGCCGCCACCCTCTCCGAAGCCGGCCTGATCGTCCGCGACGCCGTCACCCTCGTCGATCGCCTCGAAGGCGGCCGCACGGCGCTCAAGTCCGCCGGCATCAACCTCGTCTCCATCCTCACCCTGGAACAGATCGTCACCTACCTCATGTCCGCCGGGCACATCGAAGAGGAGTGGTACCGAAAGGCCATGACCTATATCGAAGCCCGCGCCAACCGCTAACCCAGGCTCAGCCCGCACCGTCCGCCATCCCGCAGCACCCGCTTCTTCCCCCCCGGCCTCGCCGCACAGGGCCCCGGGCACTGGGCACTGGGCACTGACGCGCGCCGAAGGCGCGCGTCACCTTCCCCCACCCTCGCGCCATCTCTACAGTAAATCCGCGTGCGCGACAGCGAGGTCATGGCCAATGAACCGCCGGCACCCGGCCGCGAGGACGCCGAGGAGCTTGCCCGGCGCGCCGCTGCGCGCGATCCGGCCGCATGGGAGGTGCTCTTCGAGCAGCACTACTCCCGGGTCTACGCCTTCCTCCGTCTGCGCGTCCCGAACCCGGCCGAAGCCGAGGACCTCGCCTCGCAGGTGTTCGAAATCGCCTACACTCGCGCCGCCAGCTTCGATTACCGCGGCGTCCGCATCGGCGCGTGGCTCATCGGCATCGCCCGCAACCTGCTCCGCGACCGCGCCAAGCGCCTCGCCCGCCGCGGCTTCGAAGAAGAGCTCGACGACACCCACGCTCCTCCCGAAGCCGACCTCGCCGAGGCCGCCGACCTCCGCCGCGACCTCGCCGCAGCCATGCACACCCTCACCGAAGACCAGCAGACCGTCCTCTCGCTGCGGTTTCTGCTCGACCGTTCCGTCGCCGAAACGGCCGTCGTCATGCAACGCTCGGAGGACGCCGTGAAGAACCTCCAGCGACGCGCCCTCGCTGCCATGCAGCGCGCCCTCGATGACGCCGGCTACCGGGAGGACCGGCCATGAGCGACCGTCTCGATGCACTGCTCGAAGAGGCGCTCGCCAGCGGCCGGCTCCCCGACGAACTGTCCGAAGCGGAGCGCGCCGAGCTCGAAGCCGCGCTTCGTGCCTCGAACATCCTCCGCAGCCACCGTCCGGCCATCGAAGCCGAAGCCGCCGCGTCGCTGCCCACCGCGCGCGCTCGCTTCCAGCGCCACCTCGCCGCGGCTCGCAGCGCCACCCCCGCGCCCGCCACGAGCCAGCCGCGAACGGCCCGCCGCGGCCTCCTCGGCCGGTTCGCCACGAGCCCCCGCCTCGCCACGCTTGGGGCGCTGGCCGCAGTCATCGTGATCGTCGCCATCGCCACGCTCTTCGGGCCCTCGTTCTTCGGCGATGGTACCCAGGACGCCGCAGCCCAGGTGCTCGACCCCGGCGACTACGTCCAGTTCCAGGGCGTCGTGGCCGGCGCCGAACCCGACGGTCCCCTGACCGTGACCTCCGACTTCGGCCAGCTGAAGGTGGACATCACCGACCAGACCTCCCTCCCCGACGGCACTGACGGCGCTCGCCGCCCGGGGGCCGCGCTGCTTATTTCGGGCACCGTCGCCGAGGGCCGCCGTATCACGGCGACGGTCATCACCGCCGTCGAGGACGCCGGTACTGCGCCCCCGCGCGAACGTCCTCGCGTGGAACTCCTGCGCGAATACCACGACGGCATCACCGGCCGCGTCGTCACGTTCACGGTCGCCCCCAACGGCGATAGCGGCTCCGTGCTCCTCGCGACCGGTGCCCGGAGCCTGCTCCTCGTGCCCGTCGATGCCGCGTCCCTCCGCGACCTCCTCGCCCTCGACCGCGCGATCGGCGCCGAGGTTGCGGTGGGCCCGCCGTCCGCACGGGGCGCTGCCTTCTCCCTCACGTCGGTCGAAGCCTCGCCCTCGGCGTCCGGGCGGACCGGCCTCACCCGCGTGTCGGGCGTCGTCCTCCGCGTCGAAGGGCCCACCATGACCATCCGCACCGACAGCGGGGACGTCACGGTCACCCTGCGGCTCGCCACCCGGCTCCTTCCCGGCGACAGCGGCCTCCGCCGCGGCGACGACCCCACCGGTCACCAGGTCACCGTCCTCGGCGTCCGCCTCCCCGGCGCCTCTCGCCTCCTCGCCGAAATCCTCATCTTCGGCCCCGCCACAACGCCCTAAAGCCCCCGGGCGATCAACGATTGTCGATTCCGCGGGACGCCGGGAGCGGGACAACGCGGGCGGGAGTGGGCACGCCTGACGCCGTGCGCTCCCCATCGGTCGCGCTACTGACACGGCCCTGCGCACCGGGCACCGGGCACCGGGCACTCGCAAGTGGGATTCCGTAGGGACGCCGGGAGTGGGACAACGCGGGCGGGAGTGGGCACGCCTGACGCCGTGCGCTCCCTGGCGGTCGCGGTACTGACACGGCCCTGTGCACTGGGCACCGGGCACCGGCACTCGCAATCGACAATCGACGATCGTCAATCCGGTGGGCACCGACTCGCCCAATCACCCCCGGACCCTCCCCGACGGTCGCGGCTCTGATACCAACCTTCCCCTGGCACCGTCGCAGTCAGTACCGCGACCGATAGGGAGCGCACGGCCGCCGCCCGACCGCTCCCTGTCGCGTTGCCCGGCCCCTACGTCCACGTACAATCGTCAATCGTCAATCGTCAATCACCGGGCACCGGGCACTGGAATCGCCAATCGTCCCCTACCCCGCGGCCGGCCGGAACTGCACCAGCGTCACCTCCGGCGTCACGTCCTGGAACGCCGCCGTCACCGGCATCCCCACGCGCACCTGGTCCGGGTCGCAGTCGATGATGTTCGCGGTCAGGTGCGGCCCTTCTTCCAGTTCCACGATCGCGATCACGTACGGACCGTCATTCGCCCACTGCGGCCCGGTCGGACGCCGCGCGACCGTGTACGTGTACACCGTGCCCCGCCCCGACACCTCCACCCATTCGAGCACGTCGTCGGCGCCGAACGGCGAGACGGCCCGGGGGTAGAACACGTACTGCCCGGTCTTCCGCGACCGCTGGATGCAGAGCCGATGCTGGCGCGCCGCCTCCCAGTACGGGGCCGTGACGGGCGTTGGCTCGGGGACCGGCTTGGTGTACGCGGCCGGCGCGGTGGGTTCGGTCGTCGGTTGCGTCATTTGTCCCTCCCCAGGATGAGCGAGACCTGGTCGCTCATGATCCCGCCGTTGCCGTTCACGAATGCGAACTCGCACTTCTTCACCTGCCGCCCCTGCGCGCGGCCCATCACCTGGCGCGCCGCCTCGGTCACGTGCGACATACCGCCCGCCGTGCCCGCCTGCCCGAACGAAAGCTGGCCGCCGTGGGGGTTCAACGGGAAATCGCCATCGAACTGCAGGTTGTGTTCGTCGACGAACTGGCCGCCGCGGCCCTTCTTCGCGAACCCGGCGTCCTCGAGCGTAAGCAGCACCGTGATCGTGTAGCAGTCGTAGATGCTCGCGACGTCGACGTCCTTGCGCCGCACGCCGGCCATCTTGAACGCCTCGTCGGCCGCGCCCTTCACGGCCGTGTCGGTCAGGCTCGGTGCGTAGGTGATGCTCTTGTGGGTCGTCCATTCGCCCGCACCGAGGACGTACGCGGGCCGGTTTTTCAGCTTCTTCGCCTTCTTCGCCGAAGTCACGACCACCGCCGCGGCTCCAGCGACGGGCATCACGATTTCGAGCAGGTGCAGCGGGTCGACGATCACCGGCGAGTTGAGCACGTCGTCTATCGTGATGGGCTGCCCGAAGAAGAGCGCATCCGGGTTGTGGCAGGCGTTGTACCGCTGCGCGACCGCAATCTTCGCGAGTTGCTCGGGCTTCACGCCGTACTCGTAGGCGTAGCGGTTCGCGATCATCGCGTAGCCGTAGTTCGCGCCGATCGCCCCGTACGGCACCTCAAACTCGGACGTCGGCGTGCGGTCCACGCGCCGGCCTGCAAAGCCCGAATTCGCGGTCCGCTTCGGCCCCTCGGTCGTGCGTTTCTCCCGCCGCGTGGCTGTCGTGCAGACCACCGTCTCGCAGAGCCCCGAGTTGATGGCCGCCGCCGCGCGCGACACCATGCCCGCGCCGGTCGCCCCGCCGAGGTCGAGCACCTCCGAGAACCGGCACTTCATGCCCAGGTACTCGATGAGCGTGGCGGGCGCCATGAACGGCGCCTCCGCGAAGCTTTCGACGAGTAGCCCGTCGACCTCGCCGATTTCCAGGCCGGCATCGGCGATGGCTTCCATCGCCACCTTCGCCAGCATGCCGAGCGTGGTCTCGCCTTCGGTGTACCTGGCTGGCTTGAACTCGGCGATTCCGACGATCGCCGCTTTCCCCCGGAGCGTCATGCGGGCCTCCTGCGCGAAACTGCCGCAAGAGTAGCCCGAAGCGCCTGCTTCCGTCGCGTCAGGCAGCAGCGGCGGCGGCCTCCAGATGCGCCAGCACCCGAACGGCGACCTCGCCATGGAGCTGCCGCCCGGCCCGTGTCAGCCGCACCCGCCCGTCACGCGCGACCACGCCGGCCGCCTCGCATTCCGACAGCACCGGTCCCACAGCGGCATCGAGCGGCACCCCGAACTTCCGCTCGAAGGCGGCCGGCTCGAACCCCTCGAGCCGCCGCAGCGCCAGCATCACCCAGTCCGACATGGCGGTAACGCGGTCGGGCGTGTAGCGCCGCACGACCGCCGGGTGTTCCCCCTGCGCGAAATCCCCGGTGAGCGCCGCGATGTACGCCCGCGGGTGCGCGATGTTCTCGTAACGGTCGCCGCCGAGGTACCCGTGCGCGCCCGCGCCGATGCCCACATACTCCCCATCGGTCCAGTACACCTGGTTGTGCCGCGAGGCATGGCCCGGCTTCGCCCAGTTCGAAAGCTCGTACTGTTCGAAGCCCTCCGCTTCGAGCAGATCGCCGGTGCGTTCATACATCTCGGCTGCGAGGTCCGGGTCTGCCGGCACTACCTCGCCGCGTTCGACCCTCTGGGCCACGGGCGTACCCTCCTCGATGGTCAGCGCGTACGCCGAAACGTGGTCGGTGCCGAGCTCGATCGCCCGGCGCAGGGTTCGCTCCCAGGCGTCCAGGCGCTGTCCCGGCAGGGCGTAGATGAGGTCGAGGTTCACGCTCTCGAACCCCGCCTCGCGGGCGAGCGCGATCGACGCTCCCGTCGCTTCAGGCGAATGGATGCGGTCGAGGAAGCGAAGCTCCTCGGCGTCGAAGCTCTGCGCCCCGAACGACATCCGGGTCACGCCCGCCGCGCGGAGTGCTCGCAACTGTTCGAGCGTGGTCGTGCCCGGGTTCGCCTCCAGGGTCACCTCGGCGCCTGCAGCGAACGGCGCTTCGCGGCGCAACCCCTCCAGCACGCTCGCAATGTGCGAGGCGGGCACTTCGCCCGGAGTGCCGCCCCCGAACCCGACGGTCGCGATCTCCCGCCCGGCCAGCACATCGCGCCACGATTCGACCTCGCGCAGGAGGGCGTCGCGGTACGCGGGTTGGAGCGCGTTCATGCCCGCGTAGGCGTTGAAGTCGCAGTAGCCGCATTTGATGGTGCAGAAGGGAATGTGGACGTAGACGGAGATCGGGTTCATCGCGAGAGCCGTTCGCGGATCTCCACCACCCGGTGCGTGGTAATGCCATCGACGCCCATCGCCGCCAGTTCGGCCGCGCGTTCGACATCGTCCACGGTCCAGGCGATCACGAGCAGCCCCTGGTCGTGGAGCTGCTTCACGATGTGCTCGTTCAGCAGCGAGTCACGGCAGCTCACGCCCCGGGGACGCGCATCCCGCTGGGCGACCGAGAGAAACAGGTCCAGCTGCGAACGGACGCCCATCGAATAGAAGAGGTCAACGCCCGGCACGATGTCGTGCATCGCGCGCAGCAGCGTCCAGAGTTGCGACGAGGCGACCAGCCGATGGTTGTTCGGGCCCGCTTTCTCGATGGCCTGCTTCACCAGCCGCGCCGCATCGATGCCGCCGTTCTTGAGGTCGAGCATGATGCCGATGCGGCCTTTCGTCTCCGCGAGCAGTTCGGCGAGCCCGAAGCGCGCACGCGGTGCGAGGCTCAGGCGGCCGCCTTCGAACAGGATCGGCAGGCGGCTGAACAGGCGGTGCTCGTGGCGCGCCTCGAAGTGGCCGTGGTTCACCCAGAGGTCCACTTCCAGGTAGTCGGCCACATCCTCGATCGCGGCGATCGCGTTGGTAGCCGTGTTTCCTGCTTTGTGAGCGATGAGTGCGGGGCCTTGCTGGCCCGGTGACAAAAGCGTGGTTCGCTCCGTGTTCGCGATGGTCATTAGCCCACGGCGGGGGTTGCCTGCGTCGTTACCGGGTGCCGCGGCGACACCGTCACGTCTCCGTTCGCGATGTCGTCGAGCAGGTCCTCATCTACGATTCGGTAGCCGTCGCCGACCGGCGCAATCGCGCCGAGCGTCACGAAGCGGCTGAGCAGCGCGGTGACCGTTTCGCGGCTGGTGCCGATGGTCTGCGCAAGCTCCTGGTGCGTCAGGCCCAGGTAGATGAGCCCGTTTTCCTGCCGGTTCAGCAGCGTGTCGGCGAGCCGGGCCGAAACCGGCTTCGAAACGATGTTCATGAACGTCCGCTGCATGCCAACCAGCCGGCGCGCCATCAGCTCCGCCATCGCGAAGCCCAGGCGGGGCGACGAATGCAGAAGGTGCGCGAAGTCTTCCCACGAGATGCTGACCGCGACCGTCTCGTCGATGGCCTGGGCGCAGGCGATGCGCTCGCCGTCCTCGACGATTGCCATGTCGCCCACGACGCCGCCCTTGGAGACCACGTCGAGGATGATCTCCTTGCCGTTCTCCGCGACCTGGTAGATCTTCACGCGGCCTTTGAGCAGCAGGTAGACGCGCTCGGGCGGGTCGCCCGCCGAAAAGAGCATCTGGCGCGGCTTAAACCGGCGTTCCGTGAGCAGAGGCACGAGCTTCTCGAGCTCTTCGTCGCTCAGCACGTTCATCACTTTGCTGAGCTGCCGCAGGTACCACGCAATCGAACGCTGGATCGCGTGCCGTCCGCGTGGAGCAGGTCGGGATGTCGTCTCGGCGGTCATGATTTTTCCTCGGCGCCCCCGTAGCGAAGGCGTAGTTCGTCGAGCAGGCGCAGCGCGCCCGAACTCACGGCCCGCCGGCCACTCGCGCCGACGTACCGTTCCAGGTCGGAGAGAGCCTCCGATGGGCTCCCGAGCCGGTAGTGCAGCATGCCGCGCTCGCCGACGAGCTGCGCGTTCCAGGGCTCTATCACCAGTTGCAGGTCGATTACAGTGAGCCAGCGCTGGAGGTCCCGGCGCTGGCGGAAGATGGCGTGCAGGTTGTTCAGCATCCGCTGCAGAATCTGGCGGCGGGTAACGGCGGCAAGGAAGCTCGATGGCTCGGCGCCGCCCAGGTGCAGCCCCCGCAGCCGCGCCAGCAATTCCTGCCGGTCCAGCCGCACGCCCTGGTTAAACGGGTCGACGTAAATCGGCTCTTCGGGGTCGCCGCAGCGCACGAGAAAGTGCCCGGGATAGCCGATGCCGTCGCAGCGCAGGCCCACCCGCTGCGCAATCTCCATGTACACCAGCGACAGCGTGATGGGGATGCCGGTGCGCCGCTCGACGACCCGGTCGATGTAGCTGTTCTCGGGGTCGCCGTACTCTTCGATGTTCCCGTGGAAGCCGCGCACCGCGAAGAGCTCGTGGTCGATGGCGTGCGCCAGCTCGTCCGGGTTCGAACGAGGCCCTGCGAGCCGCTGCACGTCCTCGGCGATCAGATCCAGTTCGCGCGCGACCGCGTGAGGGTCGACGGGCTCACCCCGCAACCGGGCGATGACCATGGCCGCACCAAACAGGTCGACGTCCTGGTCCTTGCCACCGGTGAGGCGTGAGAACTCCTGGCGCGTACTCCGATCCACCGTGCTCAGTATACGTTGCAGCAGCTTGTTTCCGTTAGCGCGATCCCACGCATTCCTGACACCGCCTTCCCCTATCGCTACCGGATCGTGCCGCCGCCTTCACCGGCGGCGTAGGATGCGCCGGACAACGGTCGGGAGTCGCACATGGAACGCTCTGCCATCGAACGCGCTGCGAAGCTTGCCGGGCTCGAACTCGCCCCCGAAACGGATATCACCATCGACGGCGAGGACCCGGTCCTCGAGTCGCCCTTCCACCTCGGTGAAGGTGCTGCCACCGTTCTCGCGCTCGTCGGTCAGGAGGCTGACCGCATCTGGCGGATGCGCGGTGGCCGGCCGCAGTCGCTCCGCGTCGATATCCGCCACGCCGCGGCGTCGCTCCGGAGCTACGTCTGGCTGCAGTGCGAAGGCGCCGACCTCATGCCGCACCGCTCCGGCCCGAACGTGACGGCGATCTGGGAGTGCGGCGACGGCCGCTACATTCATCTCCACGGCAGCTTCACTCACGGCCCCGGCATCCTCGCCGAGCTCGGGCTCGACGAGTCCGCCACCGCGGATGACATCGCCGCCGCCTGCAAGCGCCGGGGCGCCTTCGAGCTCGCGGACGCCCTGGCCGCCAAGGGACTCTGTTGCGCAGTCTGCCGGACCGCCGATGAATGGGCCGCCCACCCGCAGGGCGCGCTCCTGGCGACGAAGCCGGTGGTCGAAGTGACGCGCATCGGCGACGGCCCGCCCGTCCCGTTGCCCGAGGCCCCGCGGCCGCTCAGCGGCATCCGGGTGCTCGACCTCACGCGCGTGCTGGCCGGCCCCACCTGCGCCCGGACCCTCGCCGAACACGGCGCCGATGTCCTCCACATTGCTTCGCCGAACCTCCCGACCATCCAGCGCTTCGAAATGGATACCGGCCACGGCAAGCGCCAGGCGTTCATCGACCTCAACGTCCCGCAGCAGGCCGAGACGCTCCGCGACCTGGTCCGCGAGGCCGACGTGTTCTCCCAGGGGTTCCAGCACCGCTCGCTCGAACGGCGCGGGTTCGGCGTCGAACAGGTGGCCGCCCTCCGCCCGGGCATCATCTATGTCTCCGAAAACGCCTTCGGGCACGACGGCCCCTGGCAGGAGCGCCCTGGCTGGGAACAGCTCGCCCAGTCGACCACCGGCGTCGCTGTGGTGCAGGGCGGCGAGAACGCCCCGGTGCTTGCGCCCGCCGCCATGAACGACTACACGACCGGCTACTTCGCGGCACTCGGCACGATGATCGCCCTTCGCCGCCGCGCCACCGAGGGTGGCTCGTGGTCCGTCCGCGTCTCCCTTTCGCAGACCAGCATGTGGTACTACCGCCTCGGACACGACCTCGACCGCACGGCCGCGACGGAGCTCGGCGATGTCTCGCCCTTCCTGGAGGAGCACGACACGCCCTACGGCTACATGAAGCACCTGCGCCCGCCGCTGCAAATGTCCGAAACGCCGCCGCACTGGGCGCTTCCCACGGCTCCTATCGGCAGCGGCGAACCGGTGTGGCTCCCGCGGTAGCTGGCGGTCCGCCCGTCCCATGGGAAGGCGGCCGCGCGGACGGGAAATCCTCCCATGTGGCCCTGTGTGAACCGGATCGCTCTGGCGCATAATTGGTGTCCGTAAGGTGAAGGTACCGGCCGGGGCTCCTCCGGCCGATGGCAGGGCTATTCAGATGCACCTCACCATCGCGCCCGGCGAGGCAGTGCTGGTCGCTATCCTCGTCGTGGGCACATTCTTGCTGCTTCGAGAGCCTGCGGGGCCCGCGTTTGCCGCCATGGCCGCCGCCGGCGCCGTCGGCGGGCTCATCCAGACGGGCCACACCGGGTTCGCCCTGAGCATCACCGTGCTGGCCGGCGCAGTCGCCCTTGTCTGGCGCCGCGGCATCCAGCCCTACCGCTACTCCCTCGAATTCCTCGTCAGCCAGTTCGCGATTGTGCTCGGCGCGCTCTCGCTCTACGTCGCCGCCCGCGTGATCGTCGAAGGTTCGTACGGCCCCGCGCACGCCAACGCGATGCGCATCCTCGATTTCGAACGGGCGCTCGGTTCGAACCACGAGGGGGCCATCCAGGACTGGCTCGGCCCGACCAGCACCGCTACCCGCCTCGCGAACACCATCTACTCCTTCTACTTCCTGCCTTTCGTTGGCTGCGTCCTCCTCTGGCTCCTCCTGTTCGACCGTACGGCCTTCCGCATCATGCGCAACGCGCTGGGCGTCTCTGTGGTGCTGACCGTCATCGCCATCACGCTGTTCCCCGTGGCGCCCCCACGGCTCGTCCCCGAAGCCGGCATCATCGACACGGTCGTCGCCGTCGGGCGCCAGCATTCCTTCGCCAACGAGTACGCGGCGGTGCCCAGCCTGCACGTGGGCTGGATGGCGCTCGCCGGCTACTCGCTCGCCCTGACCATGCGTTCGCGCTGGCGCTACCCTGTGGCCGTGGTCCCGGGCCTCGCGATGCTCCTCGTCGTCATCGCCACCGGCAACCATTACTGGGTCGATGGCGTAGTGGGCGCCGCGTTCTCCCTCGTCCCGGCCTTCGCGATGAGTTACGGATGGCTCGACGCTCCCGCCCTCGCCCTTGGCGCCCGGACCGCGCGGCGTGGCGCGCTCATCGCGCACGCGGTCGTCATGGGCGCCGTCGAGGTCATGACCTCTTCGGCGCGAGCGGTCTTCACGTCCCTTTCGCTCGGCGGCCTGCTGCTCTTCCTGGTCATGGGCGAACTGATCTCGCCGGGGTTCACGAACTTCTGGGGCTACCTCTTCTTCCAGATGGCCGCGACCCTGGCCCTGCTCCTCGCGGGCGAGTGGATCTTCCGCGAACAGGGCGGGCTCGCCTGGCAGACCCACCTCATCGCCGTCGCCACCGGCTACGCCGATACCTTCGGCACCGCCGGCGACCTCTACGCGAACATCGCCGAATACGACAAGCTCACACACTTCTTCGGCGTGGCGGCCGTCACCGCGGGAAGCTACGACTGCCTGCGCGCCCTCCATCGCCGAGGGCATACCTCCTTCTGGGCCACGAACCGCGTCGCGGTCGCCGTTCTCATCGGCGTCGCGGTCGGCGCCGGCTGGGAGGTATACGAATTCTTCGGCGACGAGCTCTTCGCGACCAAGCGCGTCCAGGGCCAGCTCGATACCACCTACGACCTCATCTTCGACACGCTCGGAGCCCTCGCGGCTGCGTGGTTGCTTCGCCGCGCCGAACGCGCCGCGCGCGAGGAGGAGTGGCTCCCCGAAGCTCTGGGCGCCGACGGCCCGCCCGGTTAGCCCTCGAGGAAGTCCAGCACGGCCCGGTTGAACTCCAGCGGGTACTCGCCGATGAAGCCGTGTCCGCCGCGGGGGAGGATGCGCAGCTTTGCACCGGGGATCTTCCGCGCGATCTCCTCGCTCTCGTAAGGCGGCGTGAGGATGTCCTCCGCGCCCACGAGCACCAGTGTCTCCGCCCGGATCTTCCCGAGCCGGTCGAGCGTGTCGTGCGCCATCGTCGCGTCGAGCTGCCGCAGGTAGGCGTGCTTCTGAATCGGATACGGGTCCTGGTGCACCAGTTCGAGGCGCTCCAGCGGCAGGCGCTCCTCCTGGAGGATGGCGGACGTCGAGCCCCAGGGCATCTGGATGGCGCGGATCGCCTCGGCGGGCACCCCGGATTCCCAGAGCGCTCGCTGCGCCATCGAAACCAGCTTTCGCAGCTCGCTCGTCCGCGCGCGCGAGCAGGCGACGATGAGCTTGTTCACCCGCTCCGGGTAGTTGATGGCGAACTCCTGCGCGATCATCCCGCCCATCGAGACGCCGAGCACGTGCGCCCGCGCGATGCCAAGCCCGTCGAGCAGCGCCGCGAGGTCATCGGCCATGCCGGCCATGCTGTACGGCTCGTCCGGCGCCGATGTCCGGCCGGCGCCGCGGTTGTCGTACGTGAGCACGCGGTAATGCTTCGCGAAGGCCGGCGCGTTGAGCGCCCAGGCGCCGCTATGGCCACCGAGGCCCATCACCAGCACGAGGTCTTCACCTTCGCCGCGCTGTTCGTAGTAGATGCTGATACCGTTCGCCTCGATCGTTCCCATGGCTGCGCACTCTACGCCGCGCCCGAGGCGCCGGGAACGTTCCCTGGCCCGCACCGATCCGGAATGGCCTCGAACTGCGTAGTCTGTGCCAGGAATGCGGCTCTGTGCCCGAACCGGAGCGTGACGAGGGTTGTGTGGACGGTTTCGAAGCAGCCGACAGCCGGGCTCGCCTGCAGCGCTACGCTGCCCGGGTGACCGACGGCCCGGCCGACCGAGAGCTGCTGCAGCACATCCGCCTTCGCGATGAAGAGGCGCTGCTCGCGCTCTACGACCGCTATCAGCGGCTGCTGATGGCCCTCGCGCTGCGCATCGTCGGGGATCGGGAGACCGCCGAGGAGGTCCTGCAGGACGTGTTCGTTCGCGTCTGGGATAGCGCAAGTTCGTTCGACGATGGCCGCGGCAGCGTCTCGGCCTGGCTCTTTGGCATCACGCGCAACCGGGCCATCGACGTACTGCGCTCGGCGCAGCACCGTGCGCGCGGCCGCGAACGCGAGGAGCTCCCCGAACACCGCGGCGATGGCAGCGACGTTGCCGAATGGGCGACCACGCGCGTCGTCGTGCGCCAGGCACTCGACTCCCTCTCGCCCGAGCGCCGCCGGCCGATCGAGCTCGTGTACTTCGGCGGCATGACCCACCAGGAGGCCGCGCTCGCGCTCGGCCAGCCGCTGGGCACCACCAAGGGACGCATTCGCGCGGCGATGGACCAGCTTCGCGCCATCCTCGGACCGGAGCAGAAGGAGAGCCACGATGGCTGAGCACGCCCCACTCTCCTGCGACGAAGCCCGCGAACTGCTCGCGATCGCCGCGCTCGAAGGCGACACTGCCCGCCCAAACCCGGCGCTCGATGCCCACTGTGCGTCGTGCCCGGAATGCCTGGCCGCGCGCGACGAGTACCGCGAGGTGACCGGCCTCCTCGCCTTCGGGCTCGTCGACGCGCCGGCCGCCCCGGAAGTCCGCGACCGCCTGCGGCTTCGCGTTGCCCGCGAGCGGCGTTCGCGCCGGCCGTGGCAGTTCACCGCAGGCATCGCGGCGGCCGTGGTGCTCGCGCTCTTCGCCGGGGTCGCCGCTGGCGCCTGGATGGCGACGCAGAACGACCAGGAAGCGAACAACTACTCCGAAGCGAGCGGCGACCGCTTCGCCCTCACCCCCGACGAGGCCGGCCAGGGCGCTCACGGCGAGGTGGTCATCGACCACCAGACCGGCGCGGCCATCCTGACTGCCCACGACCTCCCGCCGCTCGGCGCCAACGAGGTCTATCAGATGTGGTTCCTCCGCGAAGACGGCTCGCGCATCAACGCCTTCACCTTCCGCCCCGACAGCGATGGCGATGCCGTCCACGCCGTCGCCCTGCCCCAGGACTGGACCGGCATCGCGGGTTGCGGCGTCACGCGCGAACCGGCCAGTGGCAGCAACGAGCCCACGGGTCCGAGTGTGCTCGTCGCCTGGTGGCAATGAGATAACGAATCCGGCCAGGGCACGTCCCGCCGTCCGGCCCGCTCCGTAGGTTCCACCGTACTTCGCGCCCGTATGGCGCAACGGAGGAACAGCTTGAAGCGACTCTCTCTCCTGGTTGCGGCGTTTGCCGCGCTCCTGCTGGGCGGCGTCACCGCCTTCAGCACCATCGGCGATGCGGCCGCGGCCAACACGACGGTCAACATGCAGAACCTCGCCTTCTCGCCGGCCAGCATCACCATCAACGCCGGCGACACGGTGACGTGGACGAACACGACCAGGTGCCCCACACGGCCACCTCCGACGCCGGCGTCTCGCCCGCGTTCGATACCGGGATGCTCCAGCCCGGACAGTCGGGGTCCGTGACGTTCAATAGCGCCGGCACCTTCACGTACTTCTGCCAGGTGCACCCGAATATGCACGGCACCATCACGGTGCAGGCCGCGAGCACCGGCGGCGGCGCGACCGCCACCGCGACCTCAGCGGCGGGCGGTACAGGCGGCACTGGCGGAACCTCGCCCCAGGCGCCGAGCACCGGCACCGGCACCAGCTACGGCACCTCCGGCGGCTATGACGCCGCGTGGTTCATCAGTGGGGCCGTGGTCCTGCTCGCCGTCGCCGGCGGCGCAGTCGTCGTCGAGCGGCATCGCCGCGCGTAGCGGGGGCCGGTTCGCACGACAGGAGGGGCGGCCCCCTGGGCCGCCCCACGCCGGGCATCCTCAGTCGAGGTGGATGTCAGGGGAACTCGCCGCGCCGGAGCCCCAACGCAACCAGCAAAT